>NZ_RCNW01000272.1:0-49603 GCF_004307605.1 Pseudomonas sp. Sample_24 | reverse complement strand
GGGTGCCATTGAAGTAAGTCTCGGAATCTGCCCGGTCGTAACGATAGTTCAAGCCACTGACCAGTCGCAGACTATCGGACAGACTCAGGGTGTCCTGCAGTTCAAGATCGTAGCGGGTCTCCCGGGTGCTTTGATCGATGTCGCCGCAAACGGTCTGCCGGGCACCATTTCGCCATTGATCGAGCGCCTGGTTGGCCAATGCTTGCTCGGTGGCTTCGCCGGGAGGGGCGCCGGGGCCGGTAAAACGTTCGATATTGCGTGCCAGGCGTTCGGTGTAGTTTGGGTTGAGCTGCCAGAGTTCGGTCAGTTGCGGACTGAACGAGATCTCGGCATCGCACGCGCGCCAGGTTTGCTGGCGATCCCAATGCTGGGCTGAGCCCTGGACATACAGACTGTGGTCGGGATTGATATCGAGGTTCCAACGCAACGAGCCGGCGTAATCCTTGGCGGTGACGTCAGAATTGTCGCCGGCACGGGTAATCCCCGAAAACACTGGACGGTAGGTATACGGCCGCTGATTACTGCCTTCTTTGGCGTTCAATTGCCAATCGATGCTTTGGCGTTCGTCGAGCGCTTGGCTGACGGCCAGATTGAAGCGATTCAAACGGCGGCTGTCGCGATAATCGGCGCCGTTGCGGTCGGTGTCGAAGCCGTCGTCCTGCTGGCCGGACAACGACAGGCGTAGATCTCCGTCATTCCAACCCACGCCTTGGCTGGCGTAAAAATCGTTGATGCCGCGTTGGCCACGAGTGACTTTCATCCGCGTGCCATGGCTGTCGGCCGGGTTGCGCGTAATGATATTGACCACCGCCATCAGCGCATTGGCGCCATAGCTGACGGTGTTCGGGCCGCGGAAAACTTCGATGCGCTCGATATCCTCCATGGCCACCGGAATGTCGCTCCAGTCCACCGTAGCCAGGCCGGCGCGGTACACCGAGCGACCGTCGATCAATACCTGCATGCGCCGCGCTTCGCTGGCGCTGGTGCCGTGATAATTCACCGTCGCCTGGTTGCCGCTGATGTTGCCGACCATCATTCCGGGCACCAATCGCAGCACTTCACTGATGTCCCGGGCACCCGTGGCATTGATCAGCGCACTGTCGATCACGGTCATGCTTCCCGGAACGGCCGCTGGCGACTGTTTAAGGCGCGTGGCCGTCAGCACCTGCGGCAACGGTTCGCTATCGAGGAACAAGTCGTCTGCCAGCAATGGCGAGCTGAAGACCAGCGCCAGCACCAACGGCGAGCGAGGTGAAGGAGAACCCAGTGACACAACACATCCTTGTCAGCAATTGATGGCGCGCATGTTAACCGAGGCCGATGACTTTTCCAGTCACGATGTCAGCATTTTCCTGGGGTTTTATCCTGCAACTTTCAACTTGCGCCGGTAATTGACACAGGGGCTGGCCGACACTGGGGCGCTCCGTATAATGCCGACATCGCCACTGGTATGGATTAACGGATTACATATGACTGAACAGCGCCCGATTGCGGTCCTGGGAGGCGGAAGTTTTGGTACCGCCGTGGCAAACCTGCTGGCCGAAAACGGTCACCAGGTCCTGCAGTGGATGCGTGACCCTGAACAGGCCGAAGCCATTCGGGTCAATCGTGAGAACCCGCGTTATCTCAAGGGCATCAAGATTCTGCCCGGCGTGACGCCGGTCACCGATCTGCAAGCCACCCTTGAAGCCTGCGATCTGAGTTTCGTTGCGCTGCCATCCGGCGCGTTGCGCTCGGTGCTGGCGCCGCACGCCGAGCGTCTGCGCGGCAAGATGCTGGTGAGCCTGACCAAAGGCATCGAGGCTCATACGTTCAAATTGATGAGCCAGATTCTCGAAGAGATTGCCCCGCAAGCACGCATCGGCGTGTTATCCGGGCCGAACCTGGCCCGCGAAATCGCCGAACATGCGCTGACCGCCACGGTGGTTGCCAGTGAAGACGAGGAACTCTGCGAGCGGGTTCAGGCCGTGCTGCATGGCCGCACCTTCCGTGTGTATGCCAGTGCGGATCGATTCGGCGTGGAACTGGGCGGCGCGTTGAAAAACGTCTACGCAATCATTGCCGGCATGGCCGTGGCACTGGAGATGGGCGAAAACACCAAGAGCATGCTGATCACCCGGGCGTTGGCGGAAATGACCCGCTTTGCGGTCAATCAGGGCGCCAACCCGATGACTTTCCTCGGCCTGGCGGGCGTGGGCGATTTGATCGTGACCTGCTCCTCGCCGAAAAGCCGCAACTATCAGGTCGGTTTTGCCCTCGGTCAGGGCTTGAGCCTGGAAGAGGCGGTCAATCGCCTGGGTGAAGTGGCCGAAGGCGTGAACACCCTCAAGGTGCTCAAGGCCAAGTCCCAGGAGGTGGGCGTTTATATGCCGCTGGTCGCCGGGCTGCATGCGATTTTGTTCGAAGGGCGCACGCTGGAACAGGTGATCGCGCTGTTGATGCGTGGTGAACCCAAAACCGATGTCGACTTTATTTCCACCAGCGGTTTCAACTGAGCCCACCCCTTAACCGGAACGGAGTGAGACATGAACGATCAGAAAGTAGAAGCCAAGTACGAATCCATCCTGCTGCGGGTGTTGTGGATGGTGGTTTTTGTGCTGGTCTGGCAAGTGGCGCAATTCATCCTGGGTGCCGTGGTGCTGGTGCAGTTGATCTATCGTTTGATTTACGGCGCCCCGAGCGCCAGTTTGATGAACTTCGGCGACAGTCTGAGCCAGTTCCTGGCTCAGATCGGTCGGTTCGGCAGTTTTCACAGCGACCAGAAGCCTTGGCCGTTCGCCGATTGGCCGACGCCGCGTACGCCGGAAGGTGAAGCGCCGCACGTCGTGGCGCCAGCGCCGCATCCGGCCCGAGATGAGGAACCCAAGCTATGAAACTCTGGGTATTGCGTCATGGTGAAGCCGTACCACACGGCTCCCGCCCCCACGATTCGGAGCGGGAACTGACGGACCACGGTCGTGAAGAAGTATTGCGCAGTGCGGCACTGCTGATCGGCCAGCCGCTGACCGCGATCTACGCCAGCCCCTACCTGCGCGCACAGCAAACAGCGCAGTTGGTGCGCGAAGCGTTGGGTTTCGAACCGGAAATCCGCACTGTCGATTGGCTGACACCGGACACTGATCCGGACAAAGTGGCCGAGCAGATGGTTGCGGTGAGTGACGTACTGCTGGTCAGTCACAACCCGTTGGTGGGCAATTTGCTGAGCTATTTGCAACACGGTGCCGGACACCCACCGGAGCGGATCAGCACTGCCGGGCTGGCGGAACTCGAAGGCAGTGAACTGCTGGTCGGCTCGATGAGGCTCAACAGCGTCAAGCACCCATAGCCGTCTTTGATTTTTCTTATGCAGGAGCGAGGCTTGCCCGCGAAGCTTTTGGCAATTCAGAGGCTCCCTTCGCGGGCAAGCCTCGCTTCTACAGGCAGAGAGGGCTTGAAAAAAATCGTACAAAATAGCTAACCAAGCACTTGCTTGGTTGACTACGCTTGCTCCAGAACAAAAAAACAGGAGCGAGTCGCATGTCTGCTGCTTTTCGTTTGCCGCTGGACGTTTTCTACGAGCGTGAAGCCCGTCATCCACGCCAGCGCTTTTTGGTGCAGCCCGTTGGCGGTGGGCAAGTCGAGACCCTGACCTGGGCCGACGTCGGCCATCAGGCCCGCTGTGCAGCACATTGGTTGCGAGCGCGGGAGTTGCCACAAGGCAGCCATATCGCCCTGATCTCGAAAAACTGCGCCCACTGGATCATTGCCGACCTGGCGATCTGGATGGCTGGCCATGTCTCGGTGCCGCTGTACCCGAACCTGACGGCCGAATCCGTGGCCCAGGTGCTGGAGCATTCTGAAGCGGCCCTGGCCTTTATTGGCAAACTCGACGACTGGCCCGGTATGTCCCGAGGGGTGAGCCCGGACTTGGTGACGATCAGCCTGCCGCTGCATCCGCCTGGCACCTTCGATTTCAGCTGGGCCGATCTGCAACGCAGCTCACCGATCCAGGACGATCCCAAGCCTGCTGCCGATCAACTCGCGACGATCATCTACACCTCCGGCACCACCGGCATGCCAAAGGGCGTGATGCACAGTTTCGGCAACCTTGGGTTTGCGACCACACGTGGCACTTCGTTGTTCGGCCTCAACGAGTCGGACCGACTGTTGTCCTATTTGCCGTTGTGCCATGTGGCGGAACGGATGTTCGTCGAGCTGGCCTCGATCTATACCGGGCAAACCGTTTTTTTTGCCGAGAGCCTCGATACTTTTCTCACCGACCTGAAACGTGCGCGACCGACGGCGCTGTTTGGCGTACCGCGGATCTGGACCAAATTCCAGATGGGCGTGTACAGCAAGATCCCGGCAAAACGCCTCGATTTTTTGCTCGGCTTGCCGTTTATCGGCAAGCGGGTTGGGCACAAGGTGCTCGCCGGGTTGGGGCTTGATGCGTTGCGCGTGGCCTTGTCCGGTGCCGCGCCGGTGCCACAGACCTTGTTGCTGTGGTACCGCAAATTGGGCCTGGACGTGCTGGAGGTCTACGGCATGACCGAAAGCTGTGGTTACTCGCACATATGCCTGCCGGGCCAGAACAAACCCGGTTGGATCGGCAAGCCATGCCCCGAGGTGGAAGTGCGCATCGAGGAATCGGGCGAGGTGCTGGTGCGCAGCGGCGCGACCATGCTCGGCTATTTCAAGGAACCGCAGAAAACCGCTGAAACCATCACCGAGGACGGTTTCCTGCGGACCGGCGACAAAGGCGAAGAGGACGCCGAAGGCAACTTGCGCCTGACTGGGCGTTTGAAGGAAATCTTCAAGACCAGCAAAGGCAAATACGTGGCACCGGCACCGATTGAAAATCGCTTGGCGGTGCATTCGCGCATCGAACAGGTTTGCGTGGTCGGCGATGGCTTGAGTGCGCCGTTGGGGCTATGCGTACTCTCGGCCGTCGGGCAACAGGAGGCGCGCGCGGGGTTGCATTCAAGCCTGGAAAAACTGCTCGAGGAGGTCAATGCCGCACTCGACAAGCACGAACGTCTGCGGCGTCTGGTGGTGGTCAAGGACAGCTGGGCCGTGGAAAACGGCTTCCTCACGCCGACCTTGAAGATCAAGCGCAACGTCATCGAAGCGGCTTACGGTGGGCAATTCGAAGAATGGAGCGAGCGCAGCGAAGCAGTGCTGTGGCAGGATTGAGTCACGAACAAAACCAACAAGGAATCCAGCGATGAGTTTGTGGCGCACCACCCCCAACATCGAACAGTTGAATGCAATCCAGAAGAACACTATTGGCGAAGTGTTGGACATCCGTTTCGAAGCCTTTGATGAAGAGTCGCTGACCGCGAGCATGGTCATCGACCACCGCACCCACCAGCCTTATGGCTTGCTGCACGGCGGCGCTTCGGTGGTGCTGGCTGAAACCGTCGGCTCCATGGCCAGTTACCTGTGCATCGACGCCAGCAAGTTTTACTGCGTGGGCCTGGAAATCAACGCCAACCATTTGCGCGGCCTGCGAAGCGGGCGAGTGACGGCGGTGGCCAAGCCGATTCACATCGGGCGCACGACCCATGTCTGGGACATCCGCCTGACCAGTGATGAGGGCAAGGCCAGTTGCGTGTCGCGCTTGACCATGGCGGTGGTGCCGTTGGGCGAGAATCCGCCGGCACGTTGAGAGCAGTCCATAGCTTTGACCGGACTGTCATCATTCCTGTCAGTTACGGTCATTGCTGTAGTACGTGGTCTTACGGACAATCAACACCTGTTTTCGCTCATGGATTTGCCGGTATGTCGCAACAGATATTTTTCGCCCACGCCAACGGGTTTCCTTCGGGCACCTACGGCAAACTGTTCGCGGCGCTGGCGCCCGAGTATCAGGTGACGCATCTGGAGCAGCACGCCCATGACCCGCGTTTTCCGGCGGACGACAACTGGTACAACCTGGTGGATGAGTTGATTCATCACCTGGAGCAGCAGCCGGAGCCGGTTTGGGGCGTCGGCCATTCATTTGGTGGCGTACTGCACCAGCACGCGGCGTTGCGCTGTCCTCATCTCTATCGCGGCGTGGTGATGCTTGATTCCCCTGTGCTGACCCGGACCGATCAATGGGTGATCCGTGCGGCCAAGCGTTTGGGTTTCATCGATCGCCTGACCCCGGCGGGTCGTACCCTGGGGCGGCGGGAAGAGTTCGCCGATCTCGACAGTGCCCGCCGCTATTTCGCCGGCAAAACCCTGTTTCGCAGCTTCGATCCGGAATGTTTCGACGCCTATCTGCAACACGGCTTGCACAAGGTCGGTGACAAGCTGCGCCTGCGCTTCGACCCGGCCACGGAAATCAGTATCTACCGTGGCGTACCCCACACCAGCCCCGGCCGCACGCGACAATTGAAAGTGCCGCTGGCGGTGGTGCGCGGGCGCAGCAGCCGGGTGGTGATGCGCCACCACGCCAGTTCGGTCGGGCGCATGCCTTTGGGAGAGTCCCTGACCATGCCTGGAGGCCACATGTTTCCCCTCGAACGTCCGCAAGACACCGCCCTGTTGCTGAAAAACCTGTTCAGCAAATGGGAAGGACGCCGCCCACAGGATTGCGCATGAGTCACGTCGTTGAAGAAGTCCGCTTGAGCCTGCCGCACATCGAGCTGGCGGCGCATCTGTTCGGCCCGGAAGACGGATTGCCGGTGATTGCCTTGCACGGCTGGCTCGACAACGCCAACAGCTTCGCCCGACTGGCGCCGAAGCTTAAAGGTCTGCGCATCATTGCACTGGACATGGCAGGGCACGGCCATTCCGGGCATCGCCCGCCGGGCGCGGGGTACGCCATGTGGGACTATGCCCACGATGTGCTGCAAGTCGCCGAACAAATGGGCCTCAAGCGCTTTGCCCTGTTGGGCCACTCGATGGGGGCGATCGCGTCCTTGATCATCGCCGGGTCTTTGCCGGAGCGCGTCACTCATCTGGCCTTGATCGATGGCGTCATTCCGCCTACCGACAAGGGCGAAAATGCGGCCGAACGCATGGGCATGGCCCTGCAAGCGCAGCTGGATTTGCAAGAAAAACGCAAACCGGTCTACGACACCCTCGATCGAGCCGTCGAGGCTCGAATGAAAGGGTTGGTGGCGGTCAGTCGCGAAGCCGCCGAACTGCTGGCGCAACGTGGCTTGATGCCGGTGCCGGGCGGTTACACCTGGCGCACCGATAACCGCCTCACGCTGCCATCGCCGCTGCGTCTTACGACCGAACAGGCAATGGCATTCGTCAAGCGGGTGAGTTGTCCGGCAAAACTGGTGGTGGCCGCCGACGGCATGCTCGCCAAACATCCAGAATTACTGGAGCGTCTACCCTTTAGCCGTGAACAGCTGCCTGGTGGCCACCATTTGCACTTGAACGACGAGTCCGGTGCCGACCTTGTCGCAGACTGTTTCAATCGGTTCTTCGCCATTCCTTGACTTGCACCAGGCAACTGTCGAGGCTGGTCGGGTTGAAATGGGAGACAACCATGATAGATCTGTACACCGCTGCGACCCCGAATGGCCACAAGGTCTCTATCGTGCTCGAGGAACTCGGCCTGCCCTATAAGGTGCATGCCCTGAGTTTCGACAAAAAGGAACAGAAGTCCGCGGACTTCCTCAAGATCAACCCCAATGGGCGTATTCCGGCGATCGTCGATCGCGCCAACGGCGATTTTGCCGTGTTTGAATCCGGTGCCATCCTGATTTACCTCGCTGAAATGACCGGCAAGCTTTTGCCAGCCGACCCCAAGGGGCGTTCGGTGGTATTGCAGTGGCTGATGTTCCAGATGGGCGGCATCGGCCCGATGCAGGGCCAGGCCAACGTGTTTTTCCGTTATTTCCCGGAAAAGCTGCAGGGTGCAATCGATCGCTATCAGCATGAAACCCGTCGCCTCTACGAAGTCCTCGACACGCGCCTGCAAGCCGTCGAGTTCCTTGCCGGCGACTACAGCATCGCCGATATCGCGACGTTCCCCTGGGTACGTGGCTACGAGTGGTCCGGTGTCTCGGTGGAAGGTTTGACGGCGTTGCAACGCTGGATGGCGACCATGGAGGCGCGTCCTGCGGTGCAACGTGGCTTGCTGGTGCCACAGCGCGCCGATGAAGCGAGTGTCATCAAGGGTGCCCAGGCCATGCTGATCCGATGAGTCTATCGATGCGTTCCCTCAGTCTGTTGGCACTGTGCAGTTTCAGTCCCGTGTTGTTGGCCGCTGATGTGCCTGGCAGTCAGGATTTGCCGATCGTGCCGCGCATGGCCGATGCGCAGATCGTCGACTATCGCGTTCCGGTCGACATCGAGCGAATTTACCCACTGGGTTCGATCCGCAAGATCAGCGGCCAGCTGCGCTTCGATGGCCAGGTCAGCGCCCGTGGCAATGCCACGTCAGTGACCTACGAGCTGCCACCGGAGCATTCATCCACCGAAGCATTCACGGCCGCCCGCGAAGCCTTGCAGAAACAGGACGCCCAGTTGCTGTTCTGGTGCCAGGCCCGTGATTGCGGCGAAAGCAGCCTGTGGGCCAACGAAGTCTTCGGCAACGCCAAGCTCTATGGCGCCGACAATGAGCAGGCGTACCTGCTGTTGCGCCTGGCTGCTCCGAAAGACAACACACTGGTGGCGCTCTACAGCATCACCCGTGGCAATCGCAAAGCCTACCTGCACGTCGAGCAGTTCGATGCCGCTGCGCCGCTGGGCGATTTGCTGCCGACCTCGGCGACCTTGCTGCGTGAACTCAAAAGCACCGGCGAACTCGACTTTCCCAAACTCACGGATGCACCGGATGACACCTGGCTGCGTTTGATTTCCCGTGGTCTGAACCTGGACACGACGTTGCGGGTCAGTGTTTCCGGGCCTGCTGCCGAAGCCTGGCGGCAGGCGCTGATCGCTCAGGGCGTGCGTGCGGCACGGCTGGAAACCGGCAGCGTCGAAGGCTCTGGCCTGCACATCCAGCTATTGCGCTAGGCTTTAACCCGGCGAACGCGCGTAACGCGTTCGCCAACTCTTTCGAACTGATTTTTTGAGACTTTAGATGATCAATAATGATCGGCTGTTGGTGCAGATCCTGCTCCTGGTGCTGTTTGGCGCGAGCTTTTGGGTGATGGCACCGTTCTGGTCAGCGTTGTTCTGGGGGGCGGTGCTGGCGTTTGCCAGTTGGCCACTGATGCGCTTGCTGACCCGTTGGCTAAATGGTCGCGAATCCCTGGCGGCGGCGCTGTTGACCGTGGGCTGGATGGTGCTGGTGGCAGCGCCTCTGGTCTGGCTGGGCTTCAACCTGGCGGACCATGTGCGCGACGCCACGGCGTTCATCAAGGATGTGCAGGTCGATGGTCTGCCGCAAGCGCCGGACTGGCTGGGCAGCATTCCGCTGGTGGGTGAGCGACTGCTGGGAATCTGGAACAGTGTCGATCAGCAGGGCGCGGCCATGATGGTGTCGCTCAAACCCTACTTCGGTCAGGTCGGTAACTGGCTGCTGGCGCGCAGTGCGCAGATTGGTGGCGGCATTCTCGAACTGACTTTGAGCATTGTTTTCGTGTTCTTTTTCTATCGCGACGGTCCGCGGCTGGCGGCGTTTGTCCATGGCTTGCTGGAGCGCCTGATCGGTAAACGGGCCGGGTACTACATCGAATTGGTGGCGGGCACGGTGCAGCGGGTAGTGAACGGCGTGATCGGTACGGCAGCGGCCCAGGCCGTCCTGGCGCTGGTCGGCTTCCTGATTGCCGGTGTGCCGGGGGCTTTGGTGCTCGGCATCGTAACGTTCATGCTTAGCCTGATTCCCATGGGGCCACCGCTGGTGTGGATTCCAGCTACCGCCTGGCTGGCATGGAGAGGTGACTACGGGATGGCAATATTCCTCGGCATCTGGGGCACATTCATCATCAGTGGCGTGGACAACGTGCTCAAACCGTACCTGATCAGCCGCGGCGGAAACCTGCCGCTGGTGATTGTGTTGCTGGGCGTGTTTGGCGGGTTGATTGCGTTTGGCTTCATCGGGCTGTTCATCGGTCCGACGTTGCTGGCAGTGGCGTACAGCCTGTTGAACGACTGGAGCAAAAGCCATTCGCGGGTGGGAGATCGTCGTTGATTGCACAAGGCAGGCTGCAAGGTCGGTAAAACAGACTCGCGTTGGTCCGGCGCACGGATGATGGGGACCGTCGGGCCAACGCCAGGCTGTAAAGCGTGACTCGGGCTTCCCTGCCCGAGTCGTGTAGCGGGGTGAATCAGAACTTCGCTTCAGCATCCAGTTGCAGGGTGTTGATGTCGGAGTCTTTGAGCGTGGCGTTGGTGTAGTCAGAGTTGGCCATGAAGTACGTCGCGCCGAGGTTGAAGTTCTTGTCCAGCTCGTAGCTCACTTTCAACTTGCTGCCGCGCGAACCGGTGAAGCCGTTGGCGAAGTCGGAGTCAGTGAACGCGCCAACCACAGCGTTACGCTGCACGTCGCGGTAGTTGTAGTCGATGGCGAAACCGTAGACCTTGGTCTTCAAACCGGCCAGCCAGGCGGTATCCTGATCGTTGCTGGCATCGTCGTTGTTGACGTACTGGCCGTACAGCGAGAGCGGCATTGGCAGGCCGCCGATGTCGAGCTGACCGAAACCTTCGAACAGCTTGAATTGTTCGTTCGGGCTGTTGCCGTTGATGGCCAATGCGGCCGGGATCGAGGTGCCGCCGGGGATGATGTCGTCGTCGTTGTCGTAGCCGTAGACGCTGCCACCCAGGGTCAGCTTAAGGTTGTCGGTGATGCCGAAGCGTGCACCCAACTGGCCCGCGTACAGGCGCAGGTCGTGTTTGAACTGCACGCCGTCGCCATCGACGTTGTCCTTGAGGGTGTAGTGACCGGCGCTACCGAACAGCTCGGTACTGCCGCTCAGCGGGTACTTGTACGACACCGACAGGCCTTCCGGGCTGATGTCGCTATCCCAAATCACGTCGCCCATGCTGACCCATTGTTGTGGCATCTTGCCGCCCACCAGGTGCAGGTTCTTGATCGCGTCGGGGTGGTAGTCGACGTAACCCTGATCCAGCCAGATCTGCTTCTTGTCAAAGTAGTTGTCCAGGCTCTGGTTGGTAGAACGCGCGTCGTCGTTGTTGCCGGTGGCGATTCGGATACCGGTGTCGACTTGCGGGTTGATTTCGGTATAGGCACCCAGGCGGGCACGAATGCGCTGACGATCCTGGTCTTTGTTGTTCGACACGCCATCGTTGTGCACGTTTTCCTGGCGGAAACGCACATCGCCCTTGAACTGGGTCTTGGCAGCCCACGCCAGTTTCTGGTCGAAGGTGCTCAGTTCGTTGGTTTTCTTCGCGGTCGCTGCGATCTGCTCGTTAGTCTCCTGTTGAGCCTGGCGGGCGATTTGCTGTTCTTTCTGATCCCGGGCCAGCTCGGCTTGCAGTTCACTGTACTGCGCGTTGGTAATCGAACCGTTTGCCTTGAGCATGTCGAGCAGTTTGGCGTCGACTGCGGCGCTGGCCGGAACACTCATGGCCAGCAACAGACCGCCACACAGGGCTGCCGCAGTTTTCGTGGAAGCAAGACGCATATCAATCTCCGAAGATGAGAGTGGATGGCTGAGCCATCCAGGGCACAACCGACCATTGATGGACGGAAAACAGTGGCCGGGTTAGAACCCGACGCTCTAAAAACAGGCGCCAGTATCGCGATGGTTTATTACAAGGAAGTGGCAATGTGATGGCATGTCGATGACGATGCCGAGTCGTCGCGAACTCTTGATTTAGAGCGCTGTCGTCGAATTGATCGTGTGCAACGGATGGCGATGGGCGATACTCGCAAAGCTTCATGCCATCGATGAGAGAGATGTGTAATGCCGTTGCAGCGCCTGCAAAGTCTGTCTGAAATCACTGCGCAAACATGGGATGCGTTGGTACCCGAGACACAACCATTTTTGTCTCACGCGTTCCTGAGCGCATTGGAGGACAGCGGCAGCGTCGGACCTCACTCCGGTTGGCAACCCGAGCATTTGCTGCACACCGAAGGTGATCGACTGATCGCCGCATTGCCCAGCTACCGCAAGTGGCATTCCTACGGCGAGTACGTGTTCGATCACGCCTGGGCCGATGCCTGCGAGCGCGCGGGCATCGATTACTACCCGAAGCTTTTGACCGCAGTGCCTTTCAGTCCAGTCAGCGGGCCGCGTTTGTTGGCGGCCACAGTGGAGGACGGTTCCGAATTGCTGAAAAGCCTGCCGGGTTATCTGGAGATCGAACAACTCTTGAGCGCCCACATCAATTTCACAGACCCGTTCACTGACGCCGCGCTGGCCGAGCAGCCGGGCTGGCTGCAACGTGTCGGCTGCCAGTATCACTGGCAAAACCGCGGCTACCGGGACTTCCAGGATTTTCTCGATGTACTGAGTTCACGCAAGCGCAAACAGATGCGTAAAGAGCGGGAACAGGTGGCGGGGCAGGGTTTCGATTTCGAGTGGCTCGAAGGTCGTGAGTTGAGTCAGGTGCAGTGGGATTTTGTCTACGCCTGCTACGCCAACACCTACGCAGTGCGTCGGCAACGGCCCTACCTGACGCGAGCGTTTTTCAGCCTGTTGGCCGAACGCATGCCGCAATCGATCCGCGTCGTTTTTGCCAAACAAGGTTCACGGCCGGTAGCCATGGCTTTCAGCCTGGTGGGGGGCGACAGTTTTTACGGCCGTTATTGGGGATGCCTGGCAGAGTTCGATCGCCTGCATTTCGAGACCTGTTTCTATCAGGGCATGGACTACGCAATCGCCAACGGCTTTCAACGCTTCGATGCGGGTGCTCAAGGCGAGCACAAATTGATTCGCGGGTTCGAACCGGTGATTACCCATTCCTGGCATTACCTGCGCCATCCAGGCCTGAAAGCGGCGGTTAAAGACTTTCTGCAACAGGAGCGGCTGGGGGTGTTGGCGTATGCCGAAGAAGCGCGGACAGCCTTGCCTTACCGGCAGGCGTAATTGGCAAGGAGTCTTTGTGGGAGCTGGCTTGCCAGCGATAGCGGAATATCAGTCAACATCAATGTTGAATGTGAATCCGTCATCGCGGGCAAGTCGAATCGTCGCACCGTCGCTCCCACAGGGGTCAGGGTGATCTGAAGTTAATCGATCCCGACAAACCCACCCGTCTGATGCTGCCACAGCCGCGCATACAACCCACCCAATGCCAGCAATTCGGCATGGCTGCCGGTTTCGGCAATCTTGCCGTTTTCCAGCACCACCAGGCGGTCCATGCGGGCAATGGTCGAGAGCCGGTGCGCGATGGCAATGACGGTTTTGCCCTGCATCAGGGTCTCGAGGCTTTCCTGGATTGCCGCTTCGACTTCCGAGTCCAGTGCCGATGTGGCTTCGTCCATGATCAGAATCGGCGCGTCCTTGAGCAGCACGCGAGCGATGGCGATGCGCTGACGCTGGCCACCGGAGAGTTTCACACCGCGTTCACCGACGTGGGCATCGAAACCGACACGGCCTTCAGCGTCCGAAAGCATTGGGATAAAACCGTCGGCCCGGGCCTTGTGCACCGCTTCCCAGAGTTCGCTATCGGTGGCGTCGGGTTTTCCGTAAAGCAGATTGTCGCGGATCGAACGGTGCAGTAACGACGTGTCCTGGGTGATCATGCCGATGCGTTCACGCAGGCTTTCCTGACTGACATCGGCGATGTTCTGGCCATCGATGAGAATCCTCCCGCCTTCCACGTCATAGAGACGCAGCAGCAGGTTGACCAACGTTGATTTGCCGGCACCGGACGGACCGATCAGGCCGATCTTCTCGCCGGGTTTGATCGTCAGGTTGAGCCCACCGATGATCCCGCTCTGTTTGCCGTAGTGGAAATCCACGTCTTCGAAACGCACTTCGCCACGGGCCACGGCCAGGGGTTTGGCCTGGTCTCGGTCGGTGACGCTGACCGGTTGCGAGATGCTCTGCAGGCCGTCCTGAACCATGCCGATGTTTTCGAAGATGCCGGTGACCACCCACATGATCCAGCCGGACATGTTGACGATGCGGATCACCAGCCCGGTGGCCAGGGCGATGGCGCCCACGCTGATCAGCGACTGCGTCCAAAGCCACAGGGCCAGGCCGGTGGTACCGACGATCAACAGGCCGTTCATGCTGGTGATCACCACGTCCATACTGGTGACGACGCGGCCGGCCAGTTGGGCCTTTTCGGTTTGTTCCTTGATCGCTTCGCGAGCGTATTGCTGTTCGAAGTTGGTATGGGCAAACAGCTTCAGGGTGGTGATGTTGGTGTAGCCGTCGACGATCCGCCCCATCAGTTTGGAGCGCGCATCGGAGGACACCACCGAGCGTTCCTTGACTCGCGGTACGAAGTAATACAGTGCACTGATGAACGCCACGATCCACGTCAGCAGCGGGATCATCAGGCGCCAGTCGGCTTCGGCAAACAGCACCAGCGAGCTGATCGCGTAGATCAGCACATGCCACAGGGCGTCCACCGCTTGTACCGCTGAATCGCGCAAGGAGTTGCCGGTTTGCATGATGCGCTGGGCGATACGGCCGGCGAAGTCATTCTGGAAAAAATTCAGGCTCTGCTTGAGCACATAGCTGTGGTTTTGCCAGCGAATCAGGCTGGTCATGCTCGGGCTCAAGGTCTGGTGCACCAGCAGATCATGCAGGCCGACGAAAATCGGCCGCAGGACGAGCGCCACCACCACCATCCAGGCCAGTTCAAGGCCGTGTACCTTGAAAAAGTCAGCGTTGGGTGTGCCTTGGGCCAGGTCGATGATGCGGCTCAGATAGCTGAACAGCGCGACTTCGATCAGCGCGCCGAACAGGCCGACGATCAACAGGGCGACGAAACTTGGCCAGACCTGTTTGAGGTAATAGGTATAGAAGGGCAGGACGCGATCCGGCGGAGCGGCCGAAGGGGCGTCGCGGAAGATGTCGATCAGTTTTTCAAAACGGCGATAAAGCATCGGTGTTTACCCGTTAACGGGCTCTCCTTTGAACGGATTGAGCGTTGCCGACAGAGCCGGCAACCGCTCGGACATCCTTGTCCAGCTTGGTTTCAGTCGATGCGCTTGGCCGACTTGATGAACACCGGATCTGCCGGTACGTCTTTCATGCCGCTGCGAACGGTGGTAGGCGAGTTGACGATGATGTCGACCACATCCATGCCTTTGACGACTTTGCCGAACACCGCGTAGCCGTCGCCCTGGTCGAGGAAGTCGTTGTCCTTGACGTTGATGAAGAACTGGCTGGTGGCAGAGTCCGGCACCGAGGTACGGGCCATGGACAAGGTGCCACGCACGTTGACCAGGCCGTTGTTGTGCTCGTTCTTGATCGGCGCCTTGGTTTCTTTTTGTTGCATTTGCTGGGTGAAACCGCCGCCCTGGACCATGAAGCCCGGAATCACACGGTGGAAAATCGTGTTGTTGTAGAAGCCGCTGTCAACGTACTCAAGAAAGTTCTTGGTACTGATCGGAGCCTTGACCGGGTCCAGTTCGATTTCGATCTGGCCGTTGGTGGTTTCCAGCAGAACATGCGGCGCCTTGGCAGGCGTTGCGGCCATAAGGTTGGCGGCAAACAGAACGGAACCAGCGGCGAGGACGATTTTTTTCAGCATGGGTCAGAGATCCTGATTGGTGGTGTCGACTGCGGTGAGAAATTCGAGCAGTGTCTGGTTGAAGCGTTCGGGTTGATCCATCGGAGTGGCATGACGCGAATCGGCGATCACTGCCAGCCGCGCATCAGGCAACAGTTTTACGTAGTTTTCCTTCAACGCGACCGGAGTGTAGTCACGGTCGGCGCTGATGATGAGGGTTGGACAGGACACCTTCGACAAGCGTTCCTGAACACCCCAACCGACAATGGCATCGAAGCTGGCGAGATAAGCATGTTTGTCGTTTTTTGCCCAGCGCTCAGCCATCTTTTGTCGTAAATCTGCCTGCTCGGGTTTGGGGAACAGCTTGCCGCCCAAGGCCTTGCCGATGGTGCGCAGACTGAGCACGCGCATCAGGCTCCAGCGTTTGAACCATTGCCAATAGTCGTCACGGCTGCGTAATTTGACCTCCGGCGCGCTGTTGACGATGCACAGGCTTTTAAGCAGTTGTGGCTGATCGACCCCGAGTTGAAAGCCGATCATGCCCCCCATGGAAAGTCCGACATAATGTGTCGGACCCAGCTTCAGATGCTCCATCAGCGCGATCAGGTCGGCGCTGAAGCCGGCAATGCTGTAACGCTCGCGGGGTTTGTCGGAGCGACCGTGGCCGCGTACATCCGGGACGATCACCCGATAGCGTGCAGCCAGCGCGGGTATCTGTTTTTCCCAGTCCAGCGTGCTGGAACCCAGCCCGTGGACCAGCAGCAACGGCGTGCCGTGACCATATTCCTCATAGTGCAGGTTGCATCCTTCATGTTCGAAATAGGCCATGCATACACTCCGTGTCAGGCTTGTTCGGGGGCGGCGAACGGTGCGTCCAGTGGTGCAGTGTCGAAGGTGCGCAGCAATTCGACGAGAATCTGTGTGGCTGGCCCGAGGGGTTTGTCTTTGTTCGAATACAGATAGAAGCTCGGGTTACGGCTGCCGCCCTGATCCAAAGGTAGCAGCTTGAGCGTGCCTTCCTTGAGTTCTCGTTCGATCATGTGCCTGGGCAACCAGGCGAACCCCAGGCCGCTGCCGACGAATGTCGCGGCGGTGGCCAGGCTGCCGACCGTCCAGCGCTGTTCGGCGCCGAGCCAGCCGACGTCCCGTGGTTGCTGGCGACCGGAGTCCCGGATGACCACTTGCATGTGGCTTTCCAGATCCTGGAAGCTCAGTTCGCGGTTAAGGCGATGCAGGGAATGTTCCGGGTGGGCGACCGCGACGAATTCGACGTCGCTTAATTCCGCACCCAGGTAGCCCGGAATGCTGAACCCGGTGATCGCCAGGTCGGCGACGCCTTCGAGCAGGACTTCCTCCACACCTGATAGCACCTCTTCGCGCAATCGCACCCGGCAACCTCGGCTTTGCGGCATGAAGGCGGTCAACGCGCGGACGAGGCGAGCGCTCGGATAGGCGGCGTCGACCACCAGGCGCACTTCGGCTTCCCAGCCTTGCTCCATATGGTGAGCCAGGTCTTCGAGCTGACTGGCCTGTTTCACCAGTTGCCGGGACCGTCGCAACAGCACGCCGCCGGCTTCGGTCAGCACTGCTTTGCGCCCGTCGATGCGCAGCAATGGCACGCCAAGCTGATCCTGCATCCGCGCTACGGTGTAGCTGACGGAGGATTGCGAGCGATGCAGCGCTTCGGCGGCCTGGGCGAAACCACCGTGGTCGACCACGGCTTGAAGTGTTCGCCATTGATCAAGGGTCACGCGGGGCGCTTTCATGATGTGCTCCTCTTGTCCTAAGCTGGGCAGTTCTTATTGGAGACTGCTCAATGAAAAAAATGTGTTGTCTGGTATCAGGTTGCGTACTGCTGAGCCTGTTGCCGCTGACTGCGTCTGCTTACCCGATCGATGTGAAAAAAGACCTCAATGGCCTGAAGATCGATTACGAAACCTTCGACACCGATAGCGATATCGGCTCCATTCGGGTGGCCAACTATGGCGATGTCGATGCCAGCTGCAAGGCGGTTTTCAGCAACGGCCCGGAAGCTCCACGCACCCGAAAGATCGATGTACCGGCTGGCAAACACAAAAACGTCACCGCCAAGTTCAGCCGCAACATCATCAAACTGCGCATCGAGCTGAGCTGCACCCCGAAATGACACCGAACGGAGCAAACCTGACGGGCATGCTCCGCTTATAAACGAATTTATTGATGGGTTATAGCAATTATTTGCGCTTTTTCATCGATATGACTCTGTTTAACCTTCACTCCATCGACTTACAGCATTCTCAGATGGAGCCTACATCCCATGTCCCGCGTTCTGATCATCGAAAGCAGTGCCCGTCAGCAAGACTCGGTTTCCCGTCAACTGACCCAGACGTTCATCAAACAATGGCAAGCCGCTCATCCGCAGGATCAGATCACGGTTCGTGACCTTGCCGTCAACCCGGTACCGCATCTGGACATCAACCTGCTGGGTGGCTGGATGAAGCCCGCTGAACAACGCAGCGACATCGAACAGGTTTCGCTGGAGCGGTCTAACCAGCTGACAGACGAATTGCTGGCCGCAGACGTACTGGTGATGGCCGCGCCGATGTACAACTTTGCAATTCCCAGCACCCTCAAAGCCTGGCTGGACCATGTGCTGCGCGCCGGCGTCACCTTCAAATACACAGAAACCGGGCCTCAAGGTCTGCTCAGCGGCAAGCGCGCTTATGTGCTGACGGCGCGCGGCGGTATCTATGCCGGCAGCACGGCGGATCACCAGGAACCGTACCTGCGTCAGGTCATGGGCTTCATCGGTATCCACGATGTGACATTCATCCATGCCGAAGGCATGAACCTGGGTGGCGACTTCCAGGAGAAAGGCCTGAACCAGGCCAATGCCAAGCTATCGCAAGTGGCCTGACCTGTTAATCGCCAGATAATCGCTCGATGGTCTAGTGACCTGGCGCAACCCTTCAAGCCTGTACGCGCATCGAACCTCCCTTTGCACTTATTGCTCCTGAGTGCCGTAGCCCGATTGAACGCTTTAGCGAGATCGGGCTTTTTTTTGCCTGCGATTTGATGGGGTGGCATAAAAGCCCGCTTCCACAGGTTTTTGTATTGTTTGACTGGTCGCGATCATTGGCAAAACCCGCTATCGTCGCCGCCATTCGAAACGAGGCGAGCATGGGCTATCTACTTTTTGTCACGCTGATCCAGGCGTTTTCCTTCAGTTTGATCGGTGAGTACCTGGCCGGTCATGTCGACAGTTACTTCGCGGTGCTCGTGCGCGTGCTGCTGGCGGGGCTGGTGTTCATTCCGTTGACGCGCTGGCGTTCGGTGGAACCGGCGTTCATGCGCGGCATGCTGCTGATCGGCGCGTTGCAGTTTGGTGTGACCTACGTCTGCCTGTATCTGAGCTTTCGCGTGCTGACGGTGCCGGAAGTGTTGCTGTTCACCATCCTCACGCCCTTGCACGTGACCCTGATCGAAGATGCCCTGAACCGTCGCTTCAATCCGTGGGCCTTGATCGCGGCCCTGGTGGCGGTCGCGGGCGCCGCGGTGATTCGCTTCGACCGGATCAATCCCGACTTCTTCATGGGGTTCCTGCTGCTGCAGCTGGCCAACTTCACCTATGCCGCCGGGCAGGTGCTCTATAAGCATCTGGTCGCACGACACCCGAGTGATCTGCCGCATTATCGGCGCTTCGGCTACTTCTACCTCGGGGCACTGGCCGTGGCGTTGCCGGCGTTCCTGCTGTTCGGCAAACAGAATTTCCTACCCGAAGCACCGTTGCAATGGGCTGTGTTGTTGTTCCTCGGCCTGGTCTCGACCGCATTGGGGCTGTACTGGTGGAACAAGGGCGCTTGCCTGGTCAATGGCGGGACGCTGGCAGTGATGAACAACCTGCATGTGCCGGTGGGGTTGCTGATCAATCTGCTGATCTGGAATCAGCATGAGCAGCTGGGGCGGTTGTTGCTCGGTGGCTCTGTGATTTTGATGGCGGTCTGGATCAGCCGGTTGGGCGTCAGGCGAGAAGTGTTGCCGTTGCGGAGTCGGACATGAAGGGCTTGATCGCCGCCATTGAGCAGATCTACAAGCGCGCAGGTTTGGCGTTGACGGATGAAGCGCGGCGCGAGGAGGAAAGTGCCGAGTATGGCGCCTTCCGTTTCGGCCTCGATGGCCAGGCGATCGTCTTCCGGGTGGCGAAAACCACGCCGACCAAGATTGGCCAGTTCGTCACGTTGTGGAAACGGCCAACGCCGACCAGCGAGATTGCACCACTCGATCGCGACGATGGTATCGCCTTTGTGGTGGTGAGCGTTGGCGATGAAACCCATGACGGCCAGTTTGTGTTTGACCGGGAGATATTGGCTGCCAAAGGTGTCATGTCGATTGCCGGCGAAGGCGGTAAGCGAGCGATTCGCGTGTATCCGCCGTGGTCCCGGCCCGTCGCCCGGCAAGCTATCAAGACGCAGCAGTGGCAGCTGAAGTATTTCCTCGCTATTGACCCGAGCGGAAATGCCGACCCCGTGGATGTGCGGCGACTCTTCAAAACCTAGCCACTTGACCTGTTGAACCCCTTACATACGGTTTTTTTCCGGCTCGGGAATGTGGCTTGAACCCAGCAGGGCCGGCAACAACCCGGCCCGCAAGTCGCCGCCACTGGGCTGCTGATAAAGGCTCAAGCCAAACTCCGGCAGCACCGCCAGCAAGTAGTCGAAGATATCCCCCTGGATCCGCTCGTAATCGGCCCACGCCGTGGTTCGGGTAAAGCAATAGATTTCCAGCGGAATGCCCTGTGCCGTGGTCTGCATCTGCCGGACCATGCAGGTCATGTTCGGCTGGATCTGCGCGTGGCTTTTCAGATAGGCCAGTGCATAGGCGCGGAACGTGCCGATGTTGGTCATGCGTCGGCGGTTGGCCGACATGGCGGCGAGGTTGCCTTGGGCTTCATTCCACGCTTTGAGTTCGGCCTGCTTGCGGGACATGTAGTCGGTCAGCAGATGCACCTGCGCCAGTTTCTGCTCTTCTTCATCACGCAAAAAACGCACACCGCTGGCGTCGATGAACAGACTGCGCTTGATCCGGCGGCCGCCAGAAGCCTGCATGCCGCGCCAGTTCTTGAACGATTCGGACATCAGGCGCCAGGTCGGGATCGAGACGATGGTCTTGTCGAAGTTCTGCACCTTGACCGTATGCAGCGTAATGTCCACCACATCGCCATCGGCGCCGACCTGTGGCATCTCGATCCAGTCACCCACCCGCAGCATGTCATTGCTGGTGAGCTGCACACTGGCGACGAATGACAGCAGCGTGTCCTTGTAGACCAACAGGATCACCGCCGACATGGCACCCAAGCCTGACAGCAGCAACAGCGGTGAGCGATCGATCAGCGTAGCGACGATGATGATCGCGCCAAATACGTACAAGACCATTTTCGTCAGTTGCACATAACCCTTGATCGAGCGGGTGCGGGCGTGTTCGGTGCGGGCGTAGATGTCCAGCAAGGCATTGAGCAGCGCGCTGATCGCCAGGATCAGGAACAGCACGGTGAATGCCAGCGCCACATTGCCGAGGAAAATCATCGCGGTTTTACTCAGTTCCGGCACCAAGTGCAGGCCGAACTGGACTACCAACGACGGCGTCATCTGCGCCAGGCGTTGAAACACCTTGTTGTGACGAAAGTCGTTGATCCAGTGCAACGCAGGCTGGCGGCCAAGCATTCGGCTGGCATGCAGGATCAGGTAGCGCGCCACTCGTCCGAGCAGCAGCGCTATGACCAGCAGCATCGCCAGCGCAAGGCCGGCATGCACGACGGGATGTTGATCGAGTGCACCCCAAAGGTCTTGGGCGTTGAGCCAGAGCTGTTTGATATCCATGGGTAAAAACGATTCTTCTGTGAGACGCGACGGGCGATTAGAGCATTTAAGACGCTTTGTATTACCTTCGGAGACAAATCAGGCAACAAAAAAGCCACTGTTTACTGTCGTTTGCATAAAGAAACTCGGCCTCGGCGCTCGAAACCGTTACCCTATGCAGCTGATTTTTTGTATTTCTTCGAGGTAGCACCCGTGTTTTCCCAATTCGCCCTGCACGAACGCCTGCTCAAAGCCGTGGCCGAGCTGAAATTTGTCGAGCCAACGCCTGTGCAAGCAGCGGCCATTCCGCTGGCGCTCCAAGGGCGTGACCTGCGGGTGACAGCGCAAACCGGTAGCGGCAAGACCGCTGCGTTCGTTTTGCCGATCCTCAACCGCCTGATCGGGCCGGCCAAGATCCGCGTCAGCATCAAGACCCTGATCCTGCTGCCAACCCGTGAACTGGCCCAGCAGACCCTGAAAGAAGTTGAACGCTTCTCGCAGTTCACTTTCATCAAATCCGGCCTGATCACCGGCGGTGAAGACTTCAAGGTCCAGGCCGCCATGCTGCGCAAGGTGCCGGACATCCTGATCGGTACGCCCGGGCGGATGATCGAGCAATTGAACGCCGGTAACCTCGACTTGAAAGAAGTTGAAGTGCTGGTGCTCGACGAAGCCGATCGCATGCTCGATATGGGCTTCGCCGATGACGTGCAGCGTCTGGTCGATGAGTGCACCAACCGTCAGCAGACCATGCTGTTCTCCGCTACCACGGGTGGCTCCGGTCTGCGCGAGATGATCGCCAAGGTCCTGAACAATCCTGAGCACCTGCAGCTCAACGCGGTCAGCCAGCTGAACGAAACCACCCGTCAGCAAATCATCACCGCTGACCACAACCAGCACAAAGAACAGATCGTCAACTGGTTGCTCGCCAACGAGACCTACCAGAAGGCCATCGTGTTCACCAATACCCGGGCGATGGCCGACCGTATCTATGGTCGTCTGGTGGCTCAGGAATACAAAGCGTTCGTGCTGCACGGCGAGAAAGACCAGAAAGATCGCAAACTGGCGATCGACCGGCTGAAGCAGGGTGGGGTGAAAATCCTCGTGGCGACCGACGTCGCCGCTCGCGGTCTCGACGTGGACGGCCTGGATCTGGTGATCAACTTCGATATGCCGCGCAGCGGCGACGAATATGTACACCGCATCGGTCGTACCGGCCGCGCTGGCAACGATGGCCTGGCCATCTCGCTGATCTGCCACGGCGACTGGAACCTGATGTCGAGCATCGAGCGCTACCTCAAGCAGAGCTTCGAGCGCCGCACCATCAAGGAAGTCAAAGGCACCTACGGCGGACCGAAAAAGGTCAAGGCTTCGGGCAAGGCCGTCGGCGTGAAGAAGAAAAAGACCGACGCCAAGGGCGACAAGAAGAAAACCGCCGCCAAGACCCCGACCAAACGCAAGAGCGTCAATCGCCCGAAAAGCGATTCGCTGGTGAGCAAGGACGGTATGGCCCCGCTGAAACGTCGCAAGCCGGAAGCACCGGCGGCTGAATAAAGCGCCGTAGCGTTCTGGAAATACCCGGACAAAGTCCTGATTCTCTTCACCTAAGGACGAACATTGTACTTGTGGCGAGGGAGTTAGCTCCCTCGCCACAGGTTGCTGACGTTCTCTTACGTGAACAGCATCAAGGGCAAAGCCCGGGTTTTTTTATGTCTGTTTTCAGCTGTCGGCCTTCTTCTCTGCCGTTCCCAGCTCTTTCAAACGCTGATCGATCAACTGGCACTTGTCCGGCAGGTCTTTCGCAGCCGTTCCCAGGTCCATTTTTTGCAGCTCATCGTTGATTTCCTTGGCCTTGGCCGGGTTCTGTTCGGTGAGCCTGGTGACTTCCTTGGCCAGTTGTTCGCGTTTGGCTGTGGCCTCTTCGGGCGTACAGGCCCAGGCAGGCAGTGCGCAAGCGAGGGTGGCGGCGAGGGTGAGCTTGAGCAGGTTTTTCATGTGTCAGGCCTCAGTTCCGGTTAAGGCGGGTTAACCGGTTGAGGCCTCAAGCATGGAAAAAGTTCAGATTCACCCATGGCAGCAAGTTGCCGGCGCATTATCGTCATATTTATCGTGATGCTTCACCCACTCCATGATCTCCTCTTCATTTCGCCCCTTGGGCGTCAAATCCAGGTAGTTGTAGGCACCCACCAGCATGTCCAGGCCTCGGGCATAGGTTGAGTAGGTGTGAAAAATTTCGCCATCCTCGTTGCGATAAAACACGCTGAGGCCCGGAAGTTCTTCCTCGGAGCCGTCAGTTTTTTCGTAGTTGTAGGTGGCCTTGCCGGCGGCGACATCTTCAGCTCTGGCCGAGACGCCAAAGTCGTAGTTGAAGTCGCAGCCCTCTGACGAGACCCAGTCAAACTTCCACCCCATGCGTCGCTTGAATGCCTGGAATTCGGCGAAAGGTGCGTGGGAAACCGCCACCACTGCAACGTCATGGTGGGCCAGGTGCTGATTGGCGCCATCGATGTGGTCGGAAAGAAACGAACAACCGGGGCAACCTTCGTCCCAGCCCTCGGCGAACATGAAATGGTAAATGATCAACTGACTGCGGCCGCCAAACAGGTCGGCGAGCTTCAATTCGCCGTTCGGACCTTGAAAGTGGTAGTCCTTGTCGATTTTCACCCAAGGCAAGGCGCGGCGTTCGGCG
This sequence comes from Pseudomonas sp. Sample_24, assembly GCF_004307605.1. Taxonomy (NCBI): domain Bacteria; kingdom Pseudomonadati; phylum Pseudomonadota; class Gammaproteobacteria; order Pseudomonadales; family Pseudomonadaceae; genus Pseudomonas; species Pseudomonas sp. Sample_24. The sequence continues at coordinate 25,555 of NZ_RCNW01000272.1, read as the reverse complement.
CTGAGTTTATCCCGTTCCTTGGTGAAGGCTTTTTCGTGGGCCAGGTGTTGCTTGCGGGCGGCGAGCCATTCTTCCCGCGACACGACGGGATGGTTCTGAACGTTCATTGTTTTTTCTCCTGCGTGGGGCTGGGAGTGACTTACACAGCCTAGTCGTTTGGCATGCCTGGAATTCGACATGCCGCCGGTCGGTCGGGCTGAAAAATCCAGGGTGAACGGCCGCCCGGCCTGCCGGTCACACACTATGAAGCCCCCACTCACGGGCACCGGAGGTTGCAGGATGACGACTTATAACTGGGATTTGATCGAGCGCTTGCTGCACGAGGTGCAGCGCGGCGAAGCCAGCTTTACCCCACGGCCCTATGCCGAGCAATACGCAGCAGAAAAGGCGTCGGAGGGTGAACAGACAGAGAACCTTGACCATCTCAAAGCGGTGGCGGGCGAATATGAAAAGCTCCTGCTGGAGCGGGGCTACATCGAACCTCGGCCTGAGGAACAGGGCGGCACCGGTGCCAACTACATTCTGACGCCCCGGGGCTCGAGTTTATTGAGCCTGATCGACAGCAGCATTCCGGGCAATGAGCATCCTCGGCAAGTGCTCGATGAACAGGAAGATGCGCTGGATGAGCTGACGTTCGATGAGGTGGCGTCCAAGGCGCAGATTGCCTGATCTTCTGCGATAGCGTGTTGGAGTACGCTTGCTCGCGATAGCGGTGGAGAAGTCGATATTCGCGTCGACCGACCCACCGCTATCGCGAGCAGGCTCGCTCCTACAGTAAATAAGTGCTTTGTCAGTTTTGTTTTGCAGCTTTCAGGCACTTCAGATCACTGAAGTCTTTCTTCACGCCTTCAATCTTTGTCAGCAGCCGTTGACGTTGTTCCGGCGTGCTTTCTGCCATCAGGTCGACAAACAGCGAACGCGCTTGCGCTTCGGTTTTGGCAAAGGCCTGCCGATAAGCCGGTGTCCACAGGCGTTCTCGGTCGACCAGAAGCGTCTCGATTCGCTGTGGGAATTCTGGGCTCTGACGTTGGGCTACCGCTGCGCTGAATTGCTTTTGCCAGTGAGCACGGTTGGCAATCCACTCCGTATTCTGGTCGCCCAAGGCATTCGACCACGCCGCTACTCGTTGCCGCTGGGCCTGACTGAGTGGTCCGAGCCAGTCATTCAGGCGCTTTTCCATGCGTTCGCCGCGATCCTTGATCTGCTGATCAAGGGAGGGGTTTAGGTATTTCTCCTGACGTTTGCGCTGGTCTTTGGCGAACGCCTCGTTCATCTCTGCCACCTGTTTGTCATCCAGCCCCCGCAGCAACTGGACCGCTGACGGAGTGATTTCCCGCGCGGTTTCGGCGATCGCCTGCTTGGCTTCGGTGGCGCGGTCCTGCAGTGCGGCATCGGTGACCTGATTGCTGGCGACCATGTTTTGCAAGCGGTCCAGCCAGTCAAGGTAGCCGGGCATTTGCGTGGAGCAGTGCCAACTCAAATGTTCCTTGAGGCGCTCGTTAAACCAGCCTTTCTGCTCGCCGTTCATGTCCAGGTAATCGCTGAGCGTCCAGGGAATGATCACATCGAGGTTGCGATAGGCCAGGCCCATGCGACTGCACGCGCCCAGGGTCAGGCTGCAGATGAGTGCACAGGCGATGTATTTTAACCAGCGAGACATGGGCGAATCCTTGCGAAGGCCTGGCTTCGGAATCTGATTCTCATGTGAACGCAAGAGGAGGCCGGCAGTTCAGCCGATCAATAGAAGCTGCGTTCGGCCTTGAGTGTGACAAGTCCGTCACACTGGTTGTTGTGCCCGGAATAGGCTGAACAAGTGCTGCCGCTGAGGCTGGAATCACTGTAGATCAGGTCAAGGTCGATTCCCATGAAGGGGCGGGACAACTTCACCGACCAATCAGTGAAACTGCCTACGTAACCACCGTCCACAGCCACCGGAGTATTCAACTGGTGGGTGGTGTATTTCATACTGATCCCGATGCCGAAGGGCTCATTGCCGCTGAGATTGGCGAACAGGGTGCTGTTCTGTTTGTCCGGGTCGTTGCTCAACGCAACGCCGAAACGGCTGCCCAGCAAGGTCAAGCCTGCGAACAGTTCCTGACTGTCGAGGGTTTCCACTTCGGGATAGCTGTAATGAATGATGCCCACTTCGTAACCGAGCGTTTGGTCGAAGGGCTGTTTAAAGCCTGCGTAGGAATCGATTTCGAGATTTTTCCCGGGACTGATTCCCATGCTGGGTGACCATTGGCCGAAGTAGAAACCGCTGTCATGGGTCAGGTCCAGGCCACCATGGAATGAACCGACGGCGGAAGGTTTGACCAGACCCTGGGCCATGCTGCGAGCTGGGTTGGTACCGAGTTTCAGGTCGAAATCGCCCAGCTCGCGCTGAAAAACCTGACCTTGGGCAACGGAGCACGCCAGTAGACCGCCGAGTAGTAAGCAAAGGCAGGAGAGTTTTTGCATGCGTCACTCCATGAACAGCGAGTGCAGGCGGTTTGGCCTGCTGAAACGCTTGATCTAGACGCGTGCAAGGATACCGGCGAATGACAGGCATCGAGGGCCGTTCGTCGATTTTTACGAGATTGGTGATGTTGGGGGGAGGCTATTGCAGAGTTCCAGTCCAGACGCTTCGAAGCTCAAAGCGCCCAGGGACCAGGTAAGGCGTGGTTTTTACTTTTTGCCCAGCGTGATCTGCTTGGACGGGCCGAACGTCTGGCCGCTTACGCCTTTGGCAATTTGCTGGATTTCACCGCCGGATTTGAGGAATGCAGCGATCTGGTTATTGATCGATTCGCTGGTTTCGACGGCTGGAGCTGGCTTTGCTTTGCTGTTGGATGCTTTTACGCGCATGGCGGCCATTAACCTGTAGAAAATTAACTTGGCCAGGCATCGTACAGGAAATGCCTGCAATTTGCTTGGCAAATATCCCCTGAAGCATTCGATGTACAGGAAAAATAAACGGCGGTTAATTGTTGGAGTTTTTTCCTAAGTCGCTGTTTTAAATAAAAACAGCTCTCGAAAAAGGCGTTTTATGCGCTGCTTGGGGCGCCATGAAAGTGGACAGATCGATCAGACGAGCGGCCAGCGGTCGTGGCCGAACCCAGAAAAATTGCGGCCTTCAGAGGTTTTTCTCCCACCACCGGACCGCCCACCGAACGCGGCCCGCAAAACCGGGTAGAATGCCGCCACGTAATGAGGGTATTGGACATGGCTTTAGTCGGGCGTTACAACAGTTTGCAAGTGGTTAAACACACTAACTTCGGTTTATATCTGGACGGTGGTGCGGACGGCGAAATTCTTTTGCCGAATCGTTATATTCCAAAAGATGTTCCAAGCGAAGATGAAGACTGGCTCAACGTATTTGTATATTTGGACAGCGATGACAAACTCATCGCAACAACTGAAAAGCCGAAAGTTCAAGTCGGTGAATTCGCCAGTTTGAAAGTTGTTGAAGTCAACAGCATTGGGGTGTTCCTGGATTGGGGCTTGCCGAAGGATCTGTTGCTGCCGTACTCGGAAGAAAAGCGTCAGATGTCAGCGGGTGAATACGCCGTGGTGCACGTCTATCTCGACAAGCACACTCGCCGCATCACCGCGACGGCGCGTCTGGACCGCTACCTGGACAAAACTCCGGCCAACTACACGCCCGGCCAGGAAGTTGATCTGCTGGTTGCCGAAGCCACGGACATGGGCTTCAAGGCAATCATCAACAACAAGCACTGGGGCCTGATCCACAAGAACGAAATCTTCAAGTTCATGCGCGCCGGCAAAGAAGAGAAGGGCTTCATCAAGGAAGTTCGTGCCGATGGCAAGATCAGTCTGAGCCTGCAACCGGTTGGCCAGGAAGCGGCGACCAGCCTGAACTCGAAGATCCTCGCCAAGTTGCGTGAGAACAACGGCACTTTGCCAGTCAGCGACAAAAGCGACCCAACCGTTATCAGCAGCATGTTCGGTGTCAGCAAAGGCAACTTCAAGAAGGCCATTGGTGCGTTGTACAAGAACGGCCAGATCGTCATTCATGCCGATCGTATTGAGCTGAGCTGATTGCTGCTTGTAGTCAACACTTCAGGGTGTTGCCTGCGAGGTCACCCTACAGCCTGAAATCCGCCCCGGCACCGCTTGGCCAACAAGCAGGCCGGGGCTTTGCTTTAACTGTCGAGCCACCGCCATGTTTTGTGATGTCGAGGTTTCAAGGTGAGCGCCACCCGGCGCAGCGCCGATGGATTTGCCCTGCAGGTGATGCTGGGGTTGTGCCTGGTCTGGGGTGTTCAGCAGGTGATGATCAAGTGGGCGGCACCCGACATCGCGCCGGTCATGCAGGCGGCAGGGCGGTCGGGCATGTCTGCATTGCTCGTAGGACTGTTGATCTGCTGGAAGGGCGGTTGGGACCAGGTCGGCTCCACGTGGCGCGGCGGGCTGTTGGCCGGTGCCTTGTTTGGCCTGGAGTTTTTCTTCATCTCGGAAGGCCTGCAACTGACCACTGCAGCGCACATGTCGGTGTTTCTTTATACCGCGCCGATCTTCACGGCGTTGGGCGTGCATTGGTTATTGCCCAGTGAGCGTTTACGGCCGGTGCAATGGCTGGGGATTATTCTGGCATTCATCGGGATCGGCACCGCGTTTGCCGGTGGGGTTTCGTGGGATAACCTCGATCGCCGCATGCTGCTCGGTGACGCGCTGGGCGTACTGGCCGGTGCGGCCTGGGGCGCGACGACAGTAGTGGTGAGGGCTTCGCGGCTGTCTGAGGCGCCCGTGACACTGACGTTGTTCTATCAATTGGTAGTCGGGTTTGTCGGCCTGCTTTTGATCGCGCTGCTCAGCGGTCAAATCACCCATGTCAGCCTGACTACCGTGGCGGTCACCAGCGTGCTGTTCCAAGGTGTGGTGGTGTCGTTCTTCAGCTATCTGATCTGGTTCTGGCTGCTGCGCCGTTATCTGGCGGCAAACCTGGCGGTGTTTTCGTTCATGACGCCGCTGTTCGGTGTCACGTTCGGCGTGTTGCTCTTGGGCGAAGAGCTGAGCCTGAACTTCGTGATTGGCGCGGTCCTGGTGTTGTTGGGCATCACCTTCGTCAGCGCTGAGCAGTGGGTTCGCCGCCGACTGCGCAGGGTGCTGGGTCAAAGCTGAGCGAAGAAGACAGGCAACCGTCAGGCCGGGATTGATTGACTTTCTTCATGGATGAACAATAGTGGCTGAGTTGTTCATTTTTGGAGAAAGGTGTGGAATTCAGTCAGTTGCGGATCTTCCAGGCGGTGGCGGAGGAAGCCTCCATCACCCGTGCCGCCGAACGCCTGCACCGGGTGCCATCCAACCTGTCGACACGACTCAAGCAGCTCGAAGAACAACTCGGCGTTGAATTGTTCGTACGCGAGCGTCAGCGGCTGCAGTTGTCGCCTGCGGGAAAAGTCCTGCTGGACTACACCGCCAGGTTGTTCGCCTTGCACGACGAAGCCCATACAGCGGTGCAGGGCGGTCAACCGGCCGGCGACTTCGTTCTCGGCACCATGTACAGCACTGCTGCGATTCATCTGCCGGCGTTGCTGGCCCGCTATCACCGGCGCTACCCGGCGGTGAACCTGCAAGTGCAGTCCGGACCCAGCGGTGAGCTGCTGGAAGGTTTGCTCACCGGCCGCCTCGATGCGGCACTTGTGGATGGGCCGCCAGAGTTGGCAGTGATCGACGGCGTGCTGTTGTGTGAGGAACGACTGGTGCTGATCAGCGAAGCCGACCACCCGCCGGTGCGTAGCGCGCGTGACGTGGAAGGGCGTTCGGTATTCACCTTTCGCCAAGGGTGCTCTTATCGGATGCGCCTGGAGTCCTGGTTCTCTCACGATCACGCGGCCATGGGCCGGGCGATGGAAATCGAGTCCTACCCGGGGATGCTCGCGTGCGTGATTGCCGGCTCCGGCGTGGCATTGATGTCGGAGTCGATGCTGGCCAGCCTGCCGGGGCGTGAAAGCGTAGCGGTGCACCCGCTCCCCGAGCCTTTTGCCAGCGCAACCACATGGCTGATGTGGCGCAAGGGCATGGTGGGGGCCAACCTGAATGCGTGGATCGAGGAACAGCAAGCGGTCTATCCGTCGGCGCAAAGCCAGGCCCGGGCGATTGCATGATTTAATGGCGCTCGATTGTGATCCATTCAGTAACAGATCATTGCCACTTTGGGCGAGCATTGCTCAGGACTTCGGACTATTATCAGTGCGAAGGGGCTACAGAATTTTGGCCGCTCGGCACTACCCTGAAGGGGGCATCATGAAAGAGAAAATCCAAAATTGGCTGCACGACCTGGGTGTCGCACTCGGTCTGATCGAACCGCCTCTGCAACCTGTGCCCATCCGTACGGACGACGAACAGCGTCGACGCCAGCAGCGCCGCCGGTAGTCCTGCAGGAGCGAGCACGCTCGCAGTGGACGTTGACAATGCTGTCGGCTGCCTGAAAGTACGTGGCGCTTGGAGTTTTTTGCGAGCAGTTTCGCTGCTACAGGTGCGCGTACAAGGCATAGGGCGGTGATCAGGCTGTCAATGCCGCCCGATCTCAATTAAAAACCGACTCAGGTCATTTGCCGTTCTGGCGGTCTTTAGCATCGTGTCTTCTTCGGCGGTAAAAGCCGTCAAACCGAATTCATCTTCCAGATGGAAGATCAAATCTTCGATATCCGCTTTATCCAATCCCAACTGCGCCAGACTGGCGTTGTCGTCGAAGTCATCCCGGCCTTCCAGCAAGCGGCTGATGAATTGATGCACGGCGGCACGCACGGCTGCTTTGTTCATGGGGACACGCCAAATCGATTGTCGTCCCTGCTGGATGGGTTCCTGGTATTGAGTACAGCAGGCTTGCGCCATGCTGGTGTTACCACTCGTCAATCACGTGGCTCTGCATACGACATTTTCTCCAGGCGAAAAAAAACGGGTGAGGCAACCGACGCCACACCCGTCGAAGAAAACATCAATTCGTTGTGTTCAGCTTAGGCAGCGCTGGCCAGTGTCACCGGACGACGGGACAGCAGGCTGACCACGACGAAGCTCACCAGGCCAACAGCCAGGCTGTAGTAGATCGGGGTGTTGGCATCCAGACCGTCCTTGACCATGAACACCAGCGCAGTGACGAAGCCCAGGCCCATGCTGGCGATGGCGCCGGCGGTGGTAGCGCGTTTCCAGAAAATCGCACCGATCAATGGGATCAGCATGCCACCTACCAACAAGTTGTAGGCCAGGGTCAGGGCGCTGATCACGTCGTTCACCACCAGGGCGATCCCGAGTACCACGATACCGGTGAGCATGGTGACCAGGCGGTTGAGGCCCAGGCTCGATTGCTTACCGCCACGCAGTTTCGGCAGCAGGTCTTCGGTCAGGGTGGTGGCAGCGGCGAGCAGGCCGGCGCTGGCGGTGGACATCATGGCCGCGAGTGCTGCAGCGATTACCAGGCCGCGGATACCGTCCGGCAAGGACAGTTTCACGATGGCGGCGAAGGCGTTGTTGACGTTGTCTAGATCCGGAATCAGTACGTGTGCAGCCATGCCGATCAAGGCGCAGGCCAGGCCGTAGAGGATGCAGTAGATACCGGCAGCGGTGCCGGCAACCTGAGCGACTTTGGCGGTCTTGACGGTGAACACCCGCTGCCAGATGTCCTGACCGATCAGGATGCCGAAGAAGTAGATCATGAAGTAGGTGATGATGGTGTCCCAACCAATGGTGGTGAAGCTGAAGCTCGCCGCCGGCAGTTTCAACACCAACTCATCCCAACCACCGACGCGGTACAGGCAGATCGGCAACAGGATGAACATCAGGCCAACGGTCTTGATCACGAACTGGACGATGTCGGTCAGGGTCAGCGACCACATGCCGCCGATGGCCGAGTAAACCACTACCACACCACCACCGAGCACTACCGAAATCCAGAACGGCAACCCGAACAGCACTTGCAGTACGGTGCCGATCGCCAGGATCGAGGTCACGCCGATCATCAGGGCATAGGCCAGCATGATCACCGCGCTCGCCGAGCGGGCCATCGGGTTGTAGCGTTTTTCCAGCACCTGGGTAACGGTGTAGATCTTCAGTTTCAGCAGCGGCTTGGCGAGGAACAGGTTCAACGCCACGATCCCGCAACCCAGGGCTGCGCACAGCCAGAAACCGGAGATGCCATGCACGTAGCCCAAACGCACGGTGCCCACGGTGGACGCGCCGCCCAGGACGGTGGCTGCCATGGTGCCCATGTACAGGCTAGGGCCGAGATTGCGACCGGCAACCAAAAAATCTTCGTTGGTCTTGGCCTTGCGCATGCCGTAGTAGCCGAGTATCAGCATCGCGGCGGCGTAGATGAGTACGACGAATAAATCCAAAGCCATGATGGCGTGTCTCCGATTGTCTTTTTTATGTGAGGCTGAAAATCAATTCCTGTGAATGTATTCCTGTAGGAGCGTGGCTTGCCCGCGAATGGGGTGCCGCGGTGAGTCAGCCTGACCGCGTCATCGATCTTCGCGGGCAAGCGTCGCTCCTACAGGTCATGCGTTGTCCACAGGTTCGTGCGTTTTTTTTCAGGCGACTTGCCGCATCGCCGGTTTAACGAGCGGGTCCGTGCTCTTGCTGCGTGAATCGTTCGGGCCGAACACCGCGTGCGCTTCCGGGAACATCTTGAGCAACATCAGGTACACCACCGAGGCCAGGCCCAGTGTCACCGGCAGGCTGATGTCGATGCCATCGGCCAGGTTGCCCAGCGGACCGACAAACTGCCCCGGCAGGTTGACGAAGCACAGGCCGACGGCCGCGCTCGGGATCCAGGCGCCCATGCCACGCCAGTTCCAGCCGTGGGTGAACCAGTAGCGGCCACCTTTCTCGCCACGGGTGAACACTTGCAGGTCATCCGGGCAGTAGAAACCGCGACGCGTCACCAGGCCGATGATCATGATCACCATCCATGGCGTGGTGCAGGTGATGATCAGTACGGCGAAAGTCGACACGCTCTGCACCAGGTTCGCCGCGAAGCGACCGATGAAGATGAAGGCAATCGACATCACACCGATCAGCAGCGTGGCCTTGACCCGCGACAACACCCGTGGGAACACGCTGGACATGTCCAGCCCGGTGCCATAAAGCGACGTGGTGCCGGTGGACATGCCGCCGATCACCGCAATCAAACACACCGGCAGGAAGAACCAGGTGGGCGAAACCGCCAACAGCCCGCCGACATAATTGTTGGCCGCAATGTAGTCCGGTGCCTTGATCGCCACGATCGTCGCGGTGGCGAGGCCGAACAGGAACGGAATCAGCGTCGCCAGTTGCGCGGCGATCACCGCGAGCATGATCCGGCCTTTCGGCGTTTCACGCGGGATGTAGCGCGACCAGTCGCCGAGGAACGCACCGAAGGAAATCGGATTGCTCATGGCAACCAGTGCTGCGCCGATGAACGCTGCCCAGAAACCAGCCTGACCCATGGCCACGGTACCGGCGTACTGACTGTCGAACGCCGGGGCGAACGCGAAGATGCCCAGCAGGAACAACAGGCTCGCCGCCCACACCGCGATGCGGTTGACCCACAACATGAAACGGAAACCGTAGATGCACACTGTCAGCACCAGCAGCGCGAACAGACCGTAGGCCAGGCCCAGGGTCAAGTCGGTTTCCGGCAGGTCGACCAGGCGTTTCGCGCCGCCCACCAATGCGTCCCCCGAACTCCAGACGGAGAGCGAGAAGAACGCGATAGCGGTCAACAGGGACAGGAAGGAGCCGACGATCCGCCCGTGCACGCCGAAGTGTGCACCGGAAGACACCGCGTTGTTGGTGCCGTTGATCGGACCGAACAGGCCCATCGGCGCCAGGATCAGCGCACCGAGCGCGACGCCCAGCACAATCGCCCAGACGCCCGCCTGGAAAGACAGGCCGAACAGAACCGGGAAACTGCCGAGCACGGCGGTGGCAAAGGTGTTGGCGCCGCCGAAGATCAAGCGAAACAGGTCGCTGGGCCGGGCGGTGCGCTCATTGTCCGGAATCTGTTCGACCCCGTTTGTTTCGATGCTAAGGCTTTTTTCTTTGTTGTTGTTATTCATGATCTGCTCCGATCATAAAGGCGCGCTCATCGTGTGTGAGCGTCACCTGTTTGGCTAAGGGGGTGGCAGCCCTTCCGGCATTGCGGACAAATGTTCGTGACAGGCCAGCCATAGGCCTTGTTGTTCTTGGCCAGACGCTTGTTTCTTGAAAACAATCGTCTCGCGCTCCTGGCTGAAGTGTTGCTCCCCTTGCATGCGCAGCTCGGTGGCAACGTCATGAATGAAAATCGCCACGTCACCCTGCAGGCTGACGAAGGCGTTGCTCGACGTGCACGACAGCACCTCGAAGCCATCCTCGGCACGCCAGCTGTCCCACAACGCCTGGTAGGCATCGCGCGACAGCAGCGGCTGGCCGAGGGTGTAGAAAACAAAGCTGGCATCGGCGCTGAACGCACCGAAGTAGGCTTCTCGATCGTTACGGGCGAAGGCGGCGACCAGATCGGCCGCCGCGTTCAAAACCTGATCACGTTCGTTCATGACCGATCCTCAGCGATGGACCACGCCAGGCAGTACGCAGAGCATTTCGTACAGCAGGTTGGCGGCCAGCAGCGAGGTGTTGCCGGTGGTGTCGTAAGCGGGCGAGACTTCTACCAGATCGCAACCGATCAGGTCGAGGCCTTGGCAGCCGCGAACGATCTCGATCGCCTGAATGGTCGTCAGACCGCCGATTTCCGGGGTACCGGTGCCGGGTGCCCAAGCCGGGTCGATGCCGTCGATGTCGAAGCTCAGGTACACCGGACCACCGCCGACTTTCTCGCGGACTTCGGCCATCAATGGCGCCAGGGATTTGTGCCAGCACTCTTCGGCCTGGACCACACGGAAGCCCTGGTTACGGCTCCAGTTGAAGTCGTCAGCGGTGTAGCCCTGGGCGCGCAGACCGATTTGTACAACGCGGTCCGGGTCAATCAAGCCTTCTTCGACGGCGCGGCGGAAGGTGGTGCCGTGGGCGATTTTCTCGCCGAACATGTGATCGTTGACATCGGCGTGGGCGTCGATGTGCACCAGGCCGACCTTGCCGTGCTTTTTATGGATGGCACGCAGGATCGGCAGGGTGATGGTGTGGTCGCCGCCGAGGGTCAGCGGGATCACGTCGTGTTCGAGGATGTTGTCGTAGGACTCTTCGATGATCCGCACGGCATCCAGCAGGTTGAAGGTGTTGATCGCCACGTCGCCGATATCGGCAACCGACAGCGAATCGAACGGTGCAGCACCGGTGGCCATGTTGTACGGGCGGATCATCACCGATTCGGCGCGGATGTCACGTGGTCCGAAGCGGGTACCGGGGCGCAGCGAAGTACCGATGTCCAGCGGCACGCCAACGAAGGCCGCGTCGAGGCCGGCAGCAGTCGGTACATGGGGGAGTCGGAGCATGGTGGCGATGCCGCCGAAGCGCGGCATTTCGTTGCCGCCCAGTGGTTGGTGAAGAATCTTGTCCACGGGTAGGGCCTCATCGTCGTTGTTTTATTTATTGGGTTGCGCCGTTCACGGAAGGTACGGGCACCGTTGTGGGCCGATTCTGCGAAATGTAGTGGACGGGAAGAATCGCTACGGGCAAATACTTAGTTCAGATTTTTCTAAACTAATGGCGGGGAGGGAGATAGACTTGAGGCGGTCTACAGAACCCCGTGGCGAGGGAGCTTGCTCCCGCTGGGGGGCGAAGCACCCCCAAACCATTCACCCAAGTCCGGCAGACAAACCACATGAGCAGGTTTACGACTGCTGCGCAGCCGAGCGGGAGCAAGCTCCCTCGCCACAAGAGCAGGAGTGCCCATGGCCAACGCTTTACCCGACCTGAAACTTTTGCGCATCTTCGTCAGCGTCGTGCGTCATCAGGGGTTCGCCAACGCCCAGCAGGAGCTCAATCTATCGACATCGGCTATCAGTACTTACATGAGCCAGCTCGAATCGGCGCTGGGCCTGGTGCTTTGCCATCGCGGCCGTGGCGGGTTCAGCCTGACCAGCAAGGGTGAGTTGTTCCATCAGGAAACCCTGCGCCTGCTGGGCGAGCTGGAAGGTTTCGAGCAATACGCCGCCGCGCTCAAGGGCGAATTGCGAGGTACGCTCAACCTGGGGGTGATCGACTCCACGGTCAGCGACAAGGCCTTGCCGTTCGCTGAAGCCATTGGCGCCTACAGTCAGGAACACCCGGCGGTGCACTTGCACCTTTCGGTCATGAGCCCTTATGAGTTGCAGCTCGGCGTGCAGGACAACCGTCTTGACCTGGCCATCGGCGCATTCTCCACGCGCATGAGCGGTCTGGTGTACATGCCGTTGTACCGCGAACAGCACTGGCTGTATTGCAGTTCGCGGCATCCGCTGTTCAACGAGCGGCGCATTCCCGAGCAGGTCATTACCCAGCAGCGCATGGTCGGTCGTGGCTACTGGAGCCAGGCGGAACTGGCCCGCCACGGTTTCAAGCACAGCGCCGCGACGGTGGAAAGTATGGAGGCGCAGCTGATTCTGGTGTTGTCCGGCGCCTACATCGGTTACCTGCCGGAGCACTACGCCCAGGCCTGGGCCGACAAGGGTGATTTGCGTGTGCTGCTGCCGGCGACCTTCGGTTATCAGGCACCGTTTTCCATGATCATGCGCCGGGGACGCAGCCGCGAGCCGTTGATCCAGACCTTCCGCGATCTGCTCAAAGCACAACTCAATCAGGCCTGAAGAGCATGTCCAGAATTCAATGTCCGCGTTGTCTGCGCCCGCAAAGTCATTGCTTGTGTCCGCTGATCCCGAGTCTCGACAGCCGCACCCGGGTGCTGTTGTTACAGCATCCGAGTGAAGTGAATCATGCGTTGAACACCGCACGTCTGGCGGCACTCGGGTTGCAGAATGCCGAGCTGATCGTCGGTGAGGTGTTTGCGGATTTGCCGGCGCTGTTGCATCAGCCAGGGTATCGGGCGCGGTTGTTGTTTCCCGGTGAGGATGCACAGCCGCTGCAGACGTATGCCGCGTCTGACGAGCCGTTGCTGCTGGTGGTCCCGGATGGTACCTGGCGTAAGGCGCGCAAAATGCTGCATCTCAATCCGTTGCTGGCCGCGTTGCCCAGAGTGACGCTGGCCGAGGGTGGCGTGTCGCGCTATCGACTGCGCAAGGCGCCGGGGCCGGGAGCGTTGTCGACGGTGGAAGCGATTGTGCAGGCGCTGGAAACCCTGGAGGCACCGGCCTCGTTTGCGCCTTTGCTGAAACCGTTCGAGGCGTTGATCGAGGGGCAGATTGCGGCGATGGGGGAGGAGGTTTACCAGCGCAATCATGGCGGATGACCCGTTGTGGCGAGGGAGCTAGCTCCCGCTGGAGTGCGAAGCGCGCCCCAAACCAGCGAATTCGATAGCCCGGACACACCACTTGGGGCTGCTTCGCAGCCCAGCGGGAGCAAGCTCCCACGCCACACGGAAGGATTCAGGACTATCTTTCCCGCATCGCCTCGGTGCGGGCCTTGAGCACCGGCTTAAGCAGATAATCCAGCACTGTCTTTTCCCCGGTAATGATGTCCACAGTCGCCACCATCCCCGGAATGATCAGCAATGGTTTGGCGTCCCCGCCCAGATGGTTTTTATCGGTACGCACCTGGATCAGATAGAAGCTGTTGCCCTTGTCATCGGTGATGGTGTCGGCGCCGATCAACTCCAGTTTCGCGCTCAGGCCACCGTAGATCGTGTAGTCGTAAGCGGTGAACTTGACCATGGCTTTCTGGCCAGGATGCAGGAACGCAACGTCTTGAGGCCGGACCTTGGCTTCGATCAACAGGTTGTCTTCCAGTGGCACGATTTCCACCATGTCGCTGCCTGGCTGGACCACGCCGCCGATGGTGTTGACCTTCAAAACCTTGATGATGCCTTTGACTGGCGAGGTCACTGTGGTGCGGGTCACGCGGTCGTCGATGGCGATGCTCGATGCGGTGATTTTCGACAGGTCGGTGCGTTTCTCGTTGAGCTCCTTGGCCGCATCCGAACGGAAGGATTGTTCCGACTCGTCGATCTTGCTGCGGATCTCGGCGATCGCGGACTCAGCACGAGGTATCGCCAGCGTCGTGGCGTTCAGCGAGCCACGGATTTCCACGGCGCTGCGCTTGAGCCGCAGAATCTCCACCGGCGATACGGCACCGGTTTTCACCAGTGGCTCGGACATGTTCATCTCTTGATTGACCAGCGCCAGGCTTGAACTGTATTGCCCGGCTTTCGAGCGGAACTCTGCCAGCTCCTGGGTTTTTTGCCGAAGTTGTTCGGTCAGGGTGCGTTGCTCGCTGGCCAGTCGGCGTTGTCGTTGTTCGTACAACGAGCGTTCGTCCTCGGCCACTTGCGGCGCCTTGGCAATTACTTCCTCCGACAGCTTGAAAGGCCGGCCTTCCGCTTCCGCCGACAGCCGCTCGACTTGCGCGGTCAGGGCATAGCGATCGGCCTCGCTTTCGCCCTTGTTCGACAGGTAGCGCGTGTCGTCGAGGCGCAACAAGGTATCGCCCTTGCTGACCATTTGCCCTTCACGCACGAAGATTTCACTGACGATGCCGCCCTCGAGGTTCTGGATGACCTGGACTTTGCTTGACGGAATCGCCTTGCCTTCGCCCATGGTGACTTCCTGCAACACGGCGAACTTGGCCCAGACCAGCGCACTGATCAGCAACGCGGCGGCCAGCCACACGGTCACCCGCGACCAGCGCGGCGAGTCCTGCAACGAAGCGCCGGCGGTTTCCGGCATGAACTCGGCTTCGGCGCTTTTGCCGAAGCTGTTGAAGTAGCCTCGGGGCGCTGAATCTGGCGTTTGAGCAGACATGGGCGATACCCGTCAGTTAAGAGAAATAGTGCCGAACACAACCCTGTGGCGAGGGAGCTTGCTCCCGTCCGGCGGCGAAGCCGTCGCAAAAACTGCTGACGCGATCCAGGTGACACAACCAGGCGGCTGCTTCGCAACCCAGCGGGAGCAAGCTCCCTCGCCACAGGTTGTGTATTCGCATCTAGACAGCCGCCGAGCCGACGCGGCCCTTGCGCAATGCATCGATGACCGCTTCTTTCGGTCCGTCGGCAACGATTCGCCCGTTGTCGAGCACCACCAGCCGATCCACCAGGCTGAGCATCGAGGTGCGGTGCGTGACCAGCAGCACGGTTTTGCCCTGCACCCAGCCGTGGAGTTTTTGCCGCAGTACATCCTCGCTGCTGTTGTCCATGGCGCTGGTCGGCTCATCGAGCAACATGATCGGCGGGTCGAGCAGAAGCGCCCGGGCCAGCAACACAGCCTGGCGTTGACCACCGGAGAGCAATTGCCCACGCTCGCCGACGGGCCGGTCGAAGCCTTGCGGGTGTTGCCGGGCCAGTTCGGTGACGCCGGTGAGCTCGGCGACTTCAAGCATGCGAGCGTCGCTGATGTAGCGTGCGCCGAGTGTCAGGTTGTCGCGCAGGCTGCCGGCCAGCAACGGCAAGTCATGGGCGACATAGCCGATCTGATGGCGCAGGTCGGCGACGTCCAGTTGCCGCAAGTCCAGGCCATCGAGCAGGAGCTGGCCTTCTTCCGGCTCATAGAACCCCATCACCAGGCGCCCCAGCGTGCTTTTGCCCGAGCCACTGCGGCCAATGATGCCGATGCGTTCACCGGGTTTGACGCTGAAGCTGATGTTGGCCAGCGCCGGGGCGGCCTGGCCGTTGTAGTGGAAGGTCACACCGACCACATCCAGTGCACCTCGTAGTTGCGTGCGTTCAAGCGGCCGCTGCCGGGCATCGCGCTCCTGGGGTAGCGACATCAGGGCGTCGGTACTCTTCATGGTCAACTGTGCTTGCTGGTAGCGGGTGATCAGCCCGGCGATTTGCCCCAGCGGTGCCAGCACGCGACTGCCGAGCATGTAGGTCGCCACCAGTGCGCCGACGCTGAGGTTGCCGGCGATGATGCTGTAGACCCCGGCGACGATGGTTGCCATGCCGGAAAACTGCTGGATGAACAGGGTGCCGTTGGTGGCCAGCGCCGCCAGGTTACGCGCGTGGCTGTCGAGGCGGGTGAGGGCGCCGTGGGTGCTTTCCCATTTGTGCTGGCGCTCGCTTTCGGCGCTGCAGGCCTTGAGGGTTTCCAGGCCGCCGAGGGTTTCGATCAGCAGCGCCTGGCGTTCGGCGCCGAGGCTCAAGCTTTTTTGCACCGTGTCGCGCAGGCGTGTCTGAATGATCATGGCAAAGATGATCGTGATCGGAAACGCCAACACCGGAATCACCACCAGCCAGCCGCCGAGCAGGCCGATCACCACCAGCATCAGCAACGCAAAGGGCAGGTCGATCAGGCTGGTCAGGGTCACCGCCGTGAGAAATTCCCGCAAGCCCTGGAAGTCATGAATGCTTTGGGCGAATCCGCCAATGGTCGCAGGCCGCGCTTTCATCGCCATGCCGGTGATGCGTTCGAACAGGGTCGCCGAAAGAATCACATCGGTCTTCTTGCCGGCGGTGTCCAGCAAGTGCGCGCGCACCACGCGCAGCACCAGCTCGAAACCGGTGCCGATCAGCAGGCCGATGGACAGGACCCACAAGGTCGAGGTGGCCTGGTTCGGCACTACGCGATCGTAGGTCTGCATCACGAACAGCGGCACCATCAAACCCAACAGGTTGATCAGGAAGCTGGCGAGGATTGCATCGCTGTACAGCCATTTCGACAGTTTCAGCGTGTCTCTGAACCACGCCTGTACGCGGGGCACCAAGGGCGAGCGCAGGTCTTCGAGTTCATGCCGTGGCCGGGCGAACAGGGCCTGGCCGCTGTAGTGTTCGGCCAGCTCTTGCGGGCTGATCCACTGTTCGCCACCGTCGGCTTCACTGGGCAGGATCAGCACCCGACCGTCTTCGCCGTAACGGCGCAGGACAGCGGTGCGTCCATGGCTGAGCAGGAGCATCACGGGAAGGTTGAGTGGAGAAATGTCTTTGAGCTCGCGACGTAGCAGGCGTGCCTGCAATCCGGCCCGGGCCGCTGCGCGAGGCAGCAGGTCCAGGCTCAGGCGTTGGTGTGCCATTGGCAGCCCGGCACTCAGGCTGGCGCGACTGACCGTCGCGCCATGGAGTTTGCAGAGGATCAGCAGACCGTCCAGAAGCGGGTCATCGAAGCTCAGGCGCGGATCAACGCCTGTGTTGCCAGGTTCCATGCTGGTCAATGTGATCGCTCCGGTTGCGCTACATCAATGGGTAACGGTTTCTGCACGTCCCCCTGCAAGCGTTACCGCAGGCTGCGATCTTGAACAGTTCAAATCAAAAGATCGCAGCCTGAGGCAGCTCCTGCAGGGGTGTTTATTTGAGATCAGGCAAACGGGCTTCGCTTTTCACTTCGGTCTGGGCGATGGCATCGGCTGGCAGTACGACCCGCTGTTTGCTCAACAACTGGCCCATGTTCGCCAGTATCCGGTACATCGAATATTCCTCGGTGTAGCGCACTTCGGTGTAGCGGCGGTTGGCGTTGTAGAGCTCGTTTTCACTGTCCAGCAGATCGAGCAGGGTGCGCTGGCCGAGGCCGAACTGGTCCTGGTAGGCCATGCGCACGCGTTTGCTGGTATCGGCATACTCACGGGCGGTCGGGGTTTGCTTCTTGGCGTTGACCATGGCGTTCCAGGCCAGATGAATGTTCTCGTTGAGCTGGCGCAGGGCGTTGTTGCGGATGTCCATCGCCTGATTGATCTTGTGCGCGTCCGATTGCAGGCGCGCCTTGTCGCTGCCGCCGCGGAACAGGTTGTAGTTCATCACCACGCCGACCCGCCATTCGTTGTCATGGCCTTCTTCACCGGCGATGTTGTTGTTGGCGCCCACCGCCGCTTCAGCGTCGAAGCGCGGGTAGAACGGCGACTTGGCGACTTCGTACTGGCTCTCGGCCGATTGCACGTCGGCCTGGGCCGATTTCAGGTACGGGTTGTTTTCCACCATGCTCTGCTGGGCTTCCGTCAGGGATGCAGGCACTTCGCCGCGAATCGAGGGCGGTGCTTCCAGTTCATCGGGCAGGCGCCCAACGACGGCGGCGAAGTTCGATTCGGCGTCGGCCAGGTCGACTTCGGCGGTGTCGAGGTTGTTCTCCGCCAATGCCCGACGGGCACTGGACTGGTCGGCGTCGGCGTTGCTGCCGACTCCGCGCTCGGTGCGCAGGCCGATCTGATCGTTGACGCGCAAGTGTGCCTGCAGGTTGTTCTTGGCCAGCGTCACCAGCTCACGGCGCTTGAGTACTTCGAGGTAGACCTCGGTGGTGCGCAAAGCCAGATCCTGGGCGGTGCCCTGGGCGTAATAGGCGCGGGAGTTGACTACGCCTTTGGTGCGTTCGACTTCGTTGGCAGTGTTGAACCCGTCGAAAAGCATTTGCCGCAACCGCAGTTCCGACTGGGTGTAATTGAGGATTTCCGTGTGGTGTTTGCCGAGCGCCCGGGTGTTGGTGTTATCGCTGTACCCGCGCCCGTATGCGGCATTCAAGTCCACCGACGGATAAAAGCCCCCCTTCGCGACTTTCACGTCTTCGTCAGCCGACAGACGGCTGTCCACTCGTGACGCCAATTCCGGGTGAGTGGCAATGGTGCTCTGGATGGCTTCGGTCAGCGACATGGCGTGAGCTTGAGAAGTGCAGGCCATGGCCAATAGAACTGCGCTGCAGAGGGGGGTTAAAAGGCGCATGGTGCTTCTCCCTGAAGTCCTGATGGTGCTTAATCAGTCGCCAATTATTTGACGAAATTTATAGGTAAACCGTTTCACGGGTTTTACAGAAGAGCTAAGAACATTCTGGAGAGAACCTAAGAAGTTTTTCTCATAAGCCCTATGCCGAAAAAAACTTATGCGCTCCGCAAAATCCAGCACATTGTTCATTACCAAAGCCCTTGATTTATGAGCTTTAGGGCGCTCATCGGGGCAGGTGAAAAGTTCCGATCCACTTATCGACATAGGGCGGAGAAGTGCTGGAGGGGAGGGAGGCGTAGCGGAATTGTGTGACGGTTTTTTGTCACTCGGTTGATTCAGCTCCGTTACGCATTGCTCGCAGGGCAGCGTATTTGCGATGTATTCCCGATGCCTTTGATTGCAAAGGGGTTTGTTGCGCAACCAAACGTGACCGTGAGCAACGCCGGCGAGATCGTCGCCAGGGCAGCGGCTTACTCAGGTAAACCCGCTGGCCGGTAGACGATCCGCCAGGCACTCGGTAAACCGTCCATCAAGCATTGCTCCGCGCAATAAAAAAGTGCCGACAGCGGTTGGCAGCGGAGAAAATGCACATGGCTACGCTCATCGGTATCGTCAGTAAGGTCGTCGGGCAGGTGTTCGCGGTGACAAGCGACGGCACGCGTCGCGTCCTGATCGAGGGCGACCGCTTGTTCGCCGGTGATCAACTGTCGACCGGAGCCGAGGGCGCGGTAGCGGTGCATTTGCAAAATGGCCAGGAACTGACCCTTGGACGGGGAAGCAGCCTGCAACTGACGCCGCAGTTATTGACTAATCACATCCCCCGCGTCGACACCGCCGAAGCAGTGACGCCGAGCCAGGCGCAACTGAGCGATGTCGAACAACTGCAAAAAGCCATTGCCGCGGGTGACGACCCGACGCAAACCGCGGAAGCCACCGCGGCGGGACCATCGACTGGCGCGCCGGGTGGTGAGGCGGGAGGCGGGCACAGTTTCGTGATGCTGGAGGAGGTCGGTGGGAGAGTCGATCCGATCATCGGTTTTCCCACTGCCGGATTCAATGGCATTCCCGAGTTTCCGGAAGGTCGCCGCGAAGGCGATACGGATACCGACGATGGCAGTCTGACGCCGGTTGCCCCAGGGATTCCTCCGGTTGTCATCCCGCTGGTACCACCGGTGGCGGACAACCCGGTCAGCCTCGACGGCCTGTCGGTAGAAGGCGGTGAGCTGACCGTCAAGGAAGCCAACCTTTCCAACGGCTCGGCCAGCAGCCCAAGTGCCCTGACGCAGAACGGTACGTTCACCATCAACGCCCCCGACGGCTTGAGCAGCCTGAGCATCGGCGGGATCAACGTGATCAGTGGCGGTGTAGCCAGCGGTTTCCCGCAGTCGATCATCACAGCGTTGGGTAGTACCCTGACCATCACCGGATACAACCCGGCCACTGGCGTTGTGAGCTACAGCTACACCCTCAATGGCAGCGAAACCCACACGAGCGGCGACGGCACCACCCTCAGCGAACACTTCACTGTGGTCGCCGGTGACAGCAATGGCGACACCGCTACCGGGTCGCTGGACGTCAACATCACCGACGATGTGCCCAAAGCCATCGACGACGATAACGGCGTGGCGTCGGAAACCCAGCTGACCCTCAACGGCAACGTGCTGACCAACGATATACAAGGCGCGGATCGCGTGCCGGTCGGTGAAAACAGCGGCCCGATCACCCCCGGTACGTTCGTCGGAACCTACGGCACCCTGGTGCTGAATGCCAACGGCACGTACACCTACACCCTGAACACCAGCGATGCGGATTTCAAAGCGCTGCATGGCGGTGGCAACGGTACCGAAACGTTCACCTACGTACTCACCGATGCCGACGGCGACAGCAGCACCGCCAACCTGGTGCTGAACATCCACAACAACGACGACGGGGTGACGATCAACGGCCTCGACGTCGAGGGCGGCGAACTGACCGTCTACGAGAAAAACCTCGGCGACGGCACCAGCCCCAACGCATCGGCGTTGACCCAGAGCGGCACCTTCACCATTACCGCCCTCGACGGTGTGCAAACCCTGACCGTCGGGGGCATCGCCGTCGTCACTGGCGGTGTGGCAGCCGGTTTTCCGCAATCGATCGTCACTCCGTTGGGCAGTACGCTGACCATCACCGGGTTCGACCCGGTTACCGGCGTGGTGAGCTACAGCTACACCCTGGCCGATAACGAAACGCACCCGAATGCCAACGGCGCCAACAGCCTTTCCGAGTCGTTCGCCGTGGTGGTGGTCGATGACAACAACACCACCGCCAACGGTGAATTGAACGTCAACATCACCGACGATGTGCCCAAAGCCATCGACGACGATAACGGCGTGGCGTCGGAAACCCAGCTGACCCTCAACGGCAACGTGCTGACCAACGATATACAAGGCGCGGATCGCGTGCCGGTCGGTGAAAACAGCGGCCCGATCACCCCCGGTACGTTCGTCGGAACCTACGGCACCCTGGTGCTGAATGCCAACGGCACGTACACCTACACCCTGAACACCAGCGATGCGGATTTCAAAGCGCTGCATGGCGGTGGCAACGGTACCGAAACGTTCACCTACGTACTCACCGATGCCGACGGCGACAGCAGCACCGCCAACCTGGTGCTGAACATCCACAACAACGACGACGGGGTGACGATCAACGGCCTCGACGTCGAGGGCGGCGAACTGACCGTCTACGAGAAAAACCTCGGCGACGGCACCAGCCCCAACGCATCGGCGTTGACCCAGAGCGGCACCTTCACCGTCACCGCTCTCGATGGCCTGCAAACCCTGACCGTGGGCGGCATTACCGTAGTCAGCGGTGGCGTGGCCGCCGGTTTCCCACAAACGATCACCACTCCGTTGGGCAGCACCCTGACCATCACCGGCTACAACCCAACCACCGGCGTGGTCAGCTACAGCTACACCCTGGCCGATAACGAAACCCACCCGACTGCCAACGGCGCCAACAGCATCACCGAGAACCTCAACGTCATCGCAACCGACACTGACGGCAGCACCGCATCGGGGCAGATCAACGTCAACATCGTCGATGACTTGCCGAGCGCCAAACCCGACGCGGACTCCGTGCAGGAGGGCGGCACCGTCAGTGGCAATGTGCTGAGCAATGACATTGGCGGCGCCGACGGCCCGGCCGCCAGCGGTGCAGTGGTCGGCGTGCGCGCCGGTTCGGATACCTCGACCTCGGCTATCGGTGGCCTGAACAGCCAGATCAACGGCACCTACGGCTACCTGACCCTCGACGCCAGCGGCAACGCGGTTTATCACAGCAACCCGAACGCTGTGAGCGGCCCCGGTGCGGTGGATGTGTTCACCTACACCGTGCGCGATGCCGACGGCGATGAAAGCACCACGACCATCACCATCGACGTCTACAACAGCTGCCTGCAAGCGGTGAGCGACGCCGACGCCACCGTCTACGAAAAAGCCCTCGACCTGAACAAGGACGGCCAGGACCTGGCGGCCGGCAGCGTCACCGGCAGCGAACCGGGGCACTCCGGTGAAACCGCGTCCGGCACCTTGGTCGGCTCGGTCAGCGGCGCCGTCGGTGCGATCACCTACGCACTGGTCGGCAGCGCCACCGGGGCCTATGGTCAAATCGTGCTAAATCCCAACGGCACCTACACCTACACCCTGACTTCGCCACCGAGCACCACGCCGAGCGCCAACGATGGGCCGAACGTCACCCACGAAACCTTCACCTATCAGGCCACCGATTCCTTGGGCAATGTGGTCACCAGCACCATCGTGGTCAACATCGTCGACGACGTGCCCACTGCCAAAGCGGACGTGGATTCGGTGGTGGAGGGCGGCACCGTCAGCGGCAACGTACTGGTCAATGACATCGGCGGCGCCGATGGCCTCGGTGCGGTGATCGGCGTGCGCGCCGGTTCGGATACCTCGACCTCGGCTATCGGTGGCCTGAACAGCCAGATCAACGGCACCTACGGCTACCTGACCCTCGACGCCAGCGGCAACGCGGTTTATCACAGCAACCCGAACGCTGTGAGCGGCCCCGGTGCGGTGGATGTGTTCACCTACACCGTGCGCGATGCCGACGGCGATGAAAGCACCACGACCATCACCATCGACGTCTACAACAGCTGCCTGCAAGCGGTGAGCGACGCCGACGCCACCGTCTACGAAAAAGCCCTCGACCTGAACAAGGACGGCCAGGACCTGGCGGCCGGCACCGTTACCGGCAGCGATCCAGCCAACGCCGGTGAAACCGCGTCCGGCACGCTGGTCGGCTCGGTCAGCGGCGCGACTGGCGCGATCAGCTACACCCTGGTCGGCAGCGCCAACGGCAACTTTGGGCAAATCCTGCTCAACCCCAACGGCACGTATACCTACACCTTGACCTCGGCACCGAAAACAACACCGGGCGCCAACGATGGCCCCAACTCCCTGAGCGACACCTTTACCTACAAGGCCACCGATGCGCTGGGCAACACCACCACCACCAGCACTATCGTGGTCAACATCGTCGACGACGTGCCCAAGGCTGTGGCTTCGGAGCGTTCGGTGGCAGCAGTCGAGATTGACTCCAACCTGCTGCTGGTGATCGATGTCTCCGGCAGCATGGTCGACCCCTCCGGCGTAACGGGGCTGTCGAGGCTGGATCTGGCCAAGCAGGCGATCAGTGCCTTGCTCGACAAATACGACGACCTCGGCGACGTCAAAGTGCAGATTGTCACGTTCAGCAGCAATGCCATCGACAAGTCGTCGGTGTGGGTTGACGTGGCGACCGCCAAGGCAATCGTCGCTGGTCTGACGGCGGGCGGCGGCACCAACTACGACGCGGCGGTGGCCGTGGCACAAACTGCATTTGAGACCAACGGCAAGCTGACGGGCGCACAGAATGTCGGCTACTTCTTCTCTGACGGCAAACCCAATGAAGGTTCGATCGAGACGCAGGACGAGGCGCTCTGGAAGGCATTTCTTACCGAGAATCAAATCAAGAACTACGCGATCGGCCTGGGCGCAAACGTCGACAATGATGCCCTCGATCCGCTGGCATATGACGGCACTGGCACGGGCACCAATAACAACGCCGTGATCGTCACCGACCTTGGCCAACTCAACTCGGTGCTTTCGGGCACGGTGATGGGCGCACCGGTCACCGGTTCACTGCTGGGCGAGGGTGGGGCGTTTGGTGCAGATGGCGGCTTCATAAAAACCATCACCGTCGATGGCACCACGTACACCTACGATCCGAAAGGCAACAGCAACCAGGGCTCGCTGAATTTCAGCGGCGGCGCCAATCACGGTACGTTCAATACGACCAACAACACCCTGAGTATCGCCACCAACAACAAGGGCACGCTGGTGGTGAATCTCGATACTGGTGAGTACAACTACGTATCGCAGAAAACCACATCGGTGGTGCTTACTGAAAACATCGGCTTCACCCTCAGCGACAACGACGGCGATCTCGCCAGCTCGACACTGGTGGTCAAAGTCATTCCGAATGCAGCACCGGTGGCCACCGATGATCACATCATCACCAATGTGCTTTCAGGCAGCGTGACGGTGCCGGGTGAATTACTGCTGGCCAACGACACCGACGCCGATGGCGACCCGCTCAAGGCCTCGCCAACCACGTTCAATACGGGCTGGGTCGCCAAAGGTGCCGACTTCACCGGCAGCGGCGCCATCGATTTCTCCGGCAGCGGCGTCAAGCCGAGCAACCAGAGCCTGAGCAACGTGCGCGGCGCGTTCGCAGCCAATACCGCCTCGATGACGGCCCTGTTGGTGATCAGTGGTTATCTGGGGCCGGTCACTGCGGCCAACGTTAACGATGAAGATCGCATCACCGTCAACCTCAAGCAGGGCGAGACCCTCAACCTTGACCACAATCTGGCTGCCGGCCATATCACTATGGAGTACTCGATCAACGGCGGTGCCTGGATTGCCCTCGGCGATGGCCAGACTATCACGGCGACGTCGGACGGCGTCTATCAGATCCATGTGACCAACATCACCAACACCGGTGGCGGCAGCGGTGCAGGCAACTCGGAAAGCTATCAGCTGACCATGAAGCTCGATTATTCCGGTGCCCACGACACTGCCCCGGACTATCACGGCACCTACACTGCCAGCGATAACCATGGTGGCAGCGACAGCGCCAACCTGACCATCAGCTATCAGGACGGTCATACCCTCACCGGGACCACGGGCAACGACACCCTGGTGGCAGGCAACGGCGACAACATCATCAATGCCGGTGACGGCAATGACATCCTCACCGCAGGCACCGGCAACAACACGCTGCATGGCGATGCGGGCAATGACTTGTTGTTCAGTGGCACGGGCAACGACCTGCTCGATGGCGGCATCGGTAACGACACCGCGAGCTACGCCCATGCCACCACTGGCGTTACGGTCAACCTGGGCCAGAGTGGGCCGCAAAACACCTTGGGCGCCGGCACCGACACCCTGACCGCCATCGAAAACCTCGTCGGCTCCGATTTCAACGACAACCTTACCGGCGACAACAACAGCAACATCATTACCGGCGGCCTGGGCAATGACGTGCTCAAGGGCGAGGGTGGCGATGACTTCCTGATCGGCGGACTGGGCAACAATACGCTGACCGGCGGCAGCGGCGCCGACACGTTCCAATGGCTCAAAGGCAACAGTGGCCACGATGTGATCACCGACTTTACGCCGGGCACCGACAAACTCGACCTGTCGCAGCTGCTGCAAGGGGAGAATGGCAGCGCCGCGTCGCTCGATGACTACCTGCACTTCACTGTCAGCGGCAGCGGCGCGTCACTGGTCACCAGCATCGACGTCAGCGGCATGGCCGGCGCGGCGCCGAACCAGACCATTGACCTGGCGGGCGGCAACCTGGCCAGCC
>NZ_RCNW01000071.1:0-7763 GCF_004307605.1 Pseudomonas sp. Sample_24 | reverse complement strand
ACGGCCATGTCGTGTTCCTACTGCAGTACGAAATTAGTGAAAAGCAACTGTTCGACAACCACTTTGCCGAGCTCTTTCTGCGCCACTTCCTGGACGCTGGCCGTGGCTTTCTGGCGCAGCATTTCCTGACCGACCGGCGACGCCAGCGTGGCGAAATCCTGCCCGGAAAACAGCATGACCAGGTTGTTGCGGATCACCGGCATGTGCACTTTGAGCGCTTCCAGATCGGCCTGGTTGCGGCCAAGCATGGTGATGCTCACCTGCATGTAGCGCTGACGGCCGTTCTGGTTGTAATTGGCGACAAACGCTGGCGCCATCGGCTCGAATATCGCCGGCTGCTTGCCCAGCGGCGCGGTTTCGACCACGGCGGCAGGCTTGCTCTGGGCGCTGTGCATGAAGTACCAGGTCGCCCCCACGGACAAACCGACCGCCAGCAGCAGGGCCAGCACGATCACAATAATCAGCTTGAGTTTGCCTTTGGTTGCGGGGTCTTTTACTGCTGCGTCGCTCTTCGCCATGCCAATAATCCGTCACTATTCGGGTTTTCACAGTCGCACGGCAAGGCAAGAGCAAGTGTTATGCCAGAAGTGTCGGGAGAGGGATGGGTGGGGATGTGCGCGTTTTGAAGAACACTGCGCCCCCTGTGGGAGCGGGCTTGCCCGCGAAGAGGCCGGAACATTCAACATTGATGCTGACGGTGCCGACGCCTTCGCGGGCAAGCCCGCTCCCACAGAGTCATAGGTCTGCCGGGATCAGGCGTAATAGTCGACTGCGCTGGAGCCGATAACACTGGTCACCGGAGCAGCGACTTCAGCAACCGCTGGCGCCACGTCGTCATCCATCGAATCAAGACGACCACCAGTGGTATTGGTCCTGCCACTCTGCGCCTGCTGATTCTGCCCCTGATCCTGGGAGCCTCGGTTCTGGTCGGAGACGTTGACGTCAACCTGGCCCATGCCCTGCTGGGCAAACATGTCACGCAGGCGATGCATCTGCCCGTCGAGCGCTTCGCGAACACTCGGGTGCGCGCTCAAGAAGGTAACCTGGGTCTGCTGATCCGGAACCATGTTGACCCGAATGTCGAGACGCCCCAACTCTGCCGGTTGCAACTGAATGTCCGCTGCCTTGAGATTGGCGCTGGACAGGTACATGACCCGGTTCACCACCTCTTCGGTCCAGCCGTTCTGATGCATGGCAATCGGTTGATTGACCGGCAAGGCGTTGGCGGTTTTCGGCGTGGCAGCCTGGGTCAGCGCCGCCAGACGGTTGGCGAAATCGTCGACCCGGGTATCGCTGCTGGCCGATTTCAAGTCCTTGAGACCGTCATCGATCAAGCCACTGAAGGCCTTATCGCCACCTTGGCTGGTGCTGTCCTTGTCGGCCTGGACCTCGAGCATACCGGCCATCCCGGCAGCAAAATTTTGCGCAGCGGTCTGTTCGCCATCGGCCTGGGCCTGGGCGGTAGTCGAAGCCGCTTTCGGCTGTGCCTGACTCGACGCGGAAACGTGGCCGCTTTGCTCCATCGCCATGCGCAAGGCCGGCAATGCATCAAGAGGATCAGCCTCGGGATCGAATTCGGCATCCGTGACAACAGCCGCCGACGCGGCTGTCACAGGAGCAGCAACTGGCGCGCCAAGCGCAGCCTCAACCGGCAATTGAGCGGCATCCACGACCGGCGTCGTCACCGGTGCAGGCGCGACCACGGCGGGTTGAACCACCAGCAGCAAGGCAGGATCAAGCGTCGGATCAACAGGTGCGGTTTCGGCGACCGGCGTTTGCGCGGTATCGGTAGCATCGTCGCTGGCAGCCTGGCCTTCGGTCTGCGCCGGATTATCGGCGGGCAAGGTTTTGCCGCTATCGGCAACCTCCGGTTGCGCGGCGGCAGGTTTGTCGTCCACGACGTCTTTCTTGCCAGCGCTGTCCACAGCCTTTTCACGCACCGGTTTGACCGGGCTATCAGCTGTTGCGGCAGGTTTGTTCTGGGCTTGCTTGGCATACACCTGAGCGAAGCTTGCAGCCTTGTCCCCGGGCTCAGCGGTCAATGCCGTGGAATTGGCGGACGCCGCTTGAGCCTTGGCCGGCGCGACGGCCTGAAGAAGATTATTGGGGGTAACGGGCATTTAACGGTCTCCGCTGCACTGGGATCGTAGGTACAGTTGGAAGAGTTAACTGCAAGGGTCGCGCCAGTTTCGCCAGCAGACGACGAAAGGCGCCAAACGACTCAGCTCGCCGCCGGGGAACGCTGTCGTTCAAATTCATAGAGAGGACGAACGATGGCGAACTCGCCATCGATGTCGGTGATCAATTGGCCAATTTCGGCAGTCGGGAACGCACTGGCCATCCGCTCAAGCTGACCACACAACTCGGCGAGCCGCACCGCGCCCATGTTGCTGCTGCTGCCTTTGAAGCTGTGGGCAGCCTCGATCACTTGCGTGGCCGTATCTGCCTGTCGCAACAATTGCAGGCGTACTTCGCAGTCAGCGAGGAAGGTATCGACCAACGTCGAAAACCCATCCTCCATGACTTCCCGCAACGCGCTCAGCGCGTCCGGGTCAAGATGTGTGTCAGCCACTTGCTCACTCCTTGATCAAGAATGCGTGGATTATGCCAGAGCCTCCCAGAAAAACTCCACGCGGGCACTTCGACCATCGTCGGACCAACTGGCGTTACGCCCCAACTGACGGATCAGACTCACACCACGTCCCGACAGACGGACAGGATCAACCGGGCGATCCAGCACCCGCGCGACGTCAAACCCTTTGCCGCTGTCCTCGACGCGGATCACCAGACAACCACCTTCACCCTGCGGCGTGACCTGCAGATGCACCCGTACGTAGCCGTCCTGCAGTTCGTCCAGGCGTGTGTTGCGCTGTTGATAATAACGGGTGAACCCCGAAACATCGCGCTTGAGGCTTGAGTCCAGACCCAGGACACCATGCTCGAGCGCATTGGAATACAACTCGGCCAACACACTGTAGAGCGCCCCGCTCTGTGTCCGTAGACCATGGACCTCAAGCAGTAATTGCAGGAGGAACGGCAGTGGATTGAAGCGCTTGAGGGTCGCGGCGCGAAATTCGAAACTCACTGACCAGTCCAGCGGGCACGACTGACCGCTGTCGGAATACACCGGGGTCGGCGCAATCAGCGGCGAAGTCTCAAGCAAGCTGATTTCAACCATACTGACATCGTCGCGGGTCTCACCGCCAAAGTCGCGCAGCGCCTGGCCGATTTCCTCGAACAGCGCATCCGGTTCACGATTGTCCGAAAAAACCCGTTGCAGGCGCTCCACCCCGAACAACTGATCGTTGGCATCGCAGGTATCGATTACCCCGTCGGACAAGAGGAAAACCCGGTCACCCTCCGCCATCGGAAACACTTGCGTGCTGTCATCGAATGTCTGCGCGCTCAGCACGCCCAACGGCAAGTGCCGAGCCGACAACGGCGTGCGTTCACCCGTGGCGATGCTGTGCAGATAACCGTCGGGCATGCCGCCGTTCCATACTTCCACCGAACGGCTCTGAAAACTCAGACACAGCATCGTTGCGCAACAGAACATGTCCACCGGCAAGATGCGTTTGAGCTTGGCGTTCATCTCGCGCAGGGTTTCCGACAAGCCGTAACCCTTGGCCGTCATCCCGTAGAAAACTTCCGCCAGCGGCATGGCCCCTACCGCGGCGGGCAAACCATGGCCGGTGAAGTCACCGAGCAGCACATGCATGTCGCCCGCCGGTGTGTACGCGGCCAGCAACAAGTCACCGTTGAACAGTGCGTAAGGCGATTGCAGGTAGCGGATATTGGCAGCGTTCAAGCAACCGGAATGGGCCACCTTGTCGAACACGGCCTTGGCCACCCGCTGCTCGTTGAGCAGATAATCGTGGTGCCGGGCAATCTGGTCACGCTGTTGCAACACGGTCGCTTGCAGCCGCCGCAAGCGATCCATCGCCTTGATTTTGGCGGCGAGGATCACCTGGTTGTAGGGTTTTGCCAAAAAATCGTCGCCCCCGGCCTCCAGGCAGCGGGCGAGCGCTTCACTTTCGGAAAGCGAGGTCAGGAAGATGATCGGCACCAGGGTTTCCCCGGCCAGTGCCTTGATCTGCTGTGCTGCCTCGAAGCCGTCCATCACCGGCATCATCGCGTCCATCAACACCAGTTGCGGACGGTTCTGGCGAAACGCCTCGACCGCTTCGGCACCGTTGGCTGCCGTCAGTACTTCGTGGCCCTGACGGCGGACAATACTCGATAGCAGCATGCGATCGGCCGCGCTGTCTTCGGCGATGAGGATCGTCAATGATTCCAGTGCAGCGTGCACGGCGGTCAACTGATGTCGAACAGTTTGTCGAAGTTGGAGATGGCGAGGATTTTCCTCACATCCGAACTGCTGTTGACCACGCGGATATCGGAGTTTTCACCGCCAGCGTGATCACGCAACAGCAGCAACATGCCCAGCGCAGAGCTGTCGAGATAGGTCGCTTCTTTCAGGTCGACTACAACCGCTCCAAGATCTTTGTGTTCGTAGGACTCACGAAACTCTTGATGCTTGGCGAAATCGAACCGTCCCTTGACCGATATCGTCAGCTTCTGGCCGTCGGGGGATACTTCTGTAACAACTGACATGTCATGGCTTCCTTGTCATTGGTGAACCTGCTTGTACAAGGTTTAGCATTTGGTAGAGGTTGGGGCAAGGCAAGGCGTTGTGACGGCCGTCGGATCGCTATCGCGGGCAAGCCATGCTCCTACAGGTTTCATGAAGCTCACAAGATCGCAACAATCCCGTAGGAGCATGGCTTGCCCGCGATGAACGATAACGCGGTCAGCCTGATTCAATACTGATCCTGCCGTGGCAAGCGCTGCGATAATTCATCCAGCAGTTTCTGTTCGCGCTTGTCCTCGATGGCCCGCGCTTCATCGGCATACCGCTGCACCAGTTTGCGCAAACCTTCGACACGGGCAAACGCCTGTTGCCAGGTGTCCCGTGCCTTGTTCAGGTTGTTCTGGTGCCAGGCCAGGCTTTGCCGCTGCTGATCGATGGCCGTGCCCAATTGCGCCAGAAACCCCTGATACCCGAGCAGCCATTGGCCCGACACGCCGCTACTGCCGCGCACGATCCACTGTTCCTGATAGTCGAGACGAAAGGCTTCAAGGTCGGCGAGTTTACTTTCGGCCAGCCGCACTTGCCCTTGAAAGTGCCCCAAGCGCTGGACCGCGGTTTTCTCGGCCTTCTCGGCCATTTCCACCACGGGGGCCAGGCGCCCTGCCCGAGTCTGGGCCATGGCCGGTTAGCCGCCCGCCGCGGGCGCGAAGATCGAGGCGAGATACGCTTCGCTTTCGCCCAGGCTGATGCTGTCGTTGAGACCCTGGCGCAAGTACTTGACCAGTTGCGGTTGCAGGGAGATCGCCAGGTCGGTCTCGCGGTCACCACCGGCGACGTATGCGCCGACGCTGATCAAGTCGCGACTTTGCTGATAACGCGACCACAATTGCTTGAAATACTGCGCACGGGTCATGTGTTCCGGTGACACCACCGCCGGCATCACCCGGCTGATGGACGCCTCGATATCGATGGCCGGGTAATGCCCCTCCTCGGCCAAGCGTCGGGACAGCACGATGTGCCCGTCGAGCACGCCCCGCGCCGAGTCGGCAATCGGGTCCTGTTGGTCATCGCCTTCGGACAGCACGGTGTAGAACGCTGTGATCGAACCGCCGCCCTTCTCGGCATTACCCGCTCGTTCCACCAGTTTCGGCAACTTGGCGAACACTGAAGGCGGATAACCCTTGGTCGCAGGTGGCTCGCCGATGGCCAGGGCGATTTCCCGCTGGGCCTGGGCGAAACGGGTCAGCGAATCCATCAGCAACAGGACGTTCTTGCCCTTGTCGCGGAAATATTCGGCGATTCGTGTGCAGTACATGGCGGCGCGCAGACGCATAAGTGGTGCATCGTCCGCCGGGGACGCCACCACCACCGAACGCTTGAGCCCTTCTTCACCGAGGATGTGCTCGATGAACTCTTTAACTTCACGACCCCGCTCGCCGATCAGCCCGACGACGATGATGTCGGCCTCGGTGAAGCGGGTCATCATGCCCAACAGCACGGATTTACCGACGCCGGTACCGGCGAACAGACCGAGGCGCTGGCCGCGACCGACCGTCAGCATGCCGTTGATGCAACGAATGCCTACGTCCAGCGGCTCGCTGATCGGTTCGCGTTTGAGCGGGTTGATGGTCGGGCCGTCCATCGGCACCCAGTCTTCGGCCTTCATCCCGCCCTTGCCATCCAGTGCACGACCGGCGCCATCGAGTACACGGCCAAGCATGCTCATGCCCATCGGCAAGCGACCCGTGTCGGACAAAGGAACGACGCGGGCACCGGGTGCAATACCGGCGACGCTGCCGACCGGCATCAGGAAGACCTTGCTGCCGGAGAAGCCCATGACTTCGGCTTCGACCTGCACCGGATGGTAGCTGTCGTCATTGATGACCATGCAACGACTGCCCATCGCCGCGCGCAAGCCTTCGGCCTCAAGGGTGAGGCCGACCATACGCAGCAAGCGGCCTTCAAGAATCGGTGCGCCAGCCAGTTCCGTGGCCTCTGCATAGCTGCTCAGGCGCTTGGCGAAACTGGTCCGTTCAAGGCGCATCGGGGAGATCCGCATCGGCTGCGACTGCGGGCTTGTTTTCGACCGGCAGCTCAAAGCTCACGTCCGGCGCAGCTGGGTGCAGTGCCTGCTCGTGGAGCTGATCGAACAATTTGTCCATGACCTGTTTGACGCGGGTTTCCACTGTGGCGTCAATACGACTGTGCTCGGTCTCGACCCGACAGCCGCCCGGCAACAGCGATTCGTCTTCGACAATGCGCCAGGTTTCTTCATGGCGTTCGCGCAGGGCTTTGACCTGTTCGAAATCCTGCGGATTGATGTACAGCCGCACGTTGCCCACGCCCAGCGGCAACAACTTGAGCGCCTCGCGCATGACGTGTTCGATTTGCGTCGAGTCAATGGCCAGTTCGCGCTGAATCACTTGTTTGGTGATGTGCTGCACCAGATCGACCAAGGACTTTTCAATCTGGGTGTCCTGTTCGGCGATCGGCTCGAACAGATGCGCCATCAGTTGCTCCAGCCCGGCGATCTTTGGCGCCAATGCCTGTTCGGCTTCCTGGCGGACCTTGAGGGTGGTGCTATGGAAACCTTCTTTTTCACCCACCGCGAAGCCTTCGTTATAGGCTTCCTGGCGAATGCTTTCGAGTTCTTCGAGGGTCAGTGGCTGGACTTCCTCCAGCGGCACTTCTTCCATTTCCGGCGGCTCGGGTTCCGGCTCCGGTTCAGGCTCGGGGGCTGGCGGGTCGAAGCTGGGCAGCGCCCAGGTATCGAAACCACTGACATCCCCGGCCCGGATCAGGTCAGTGGGTAAATCATCATGCTTGGCCATGGGCTTAAATCATTTCCTCGCCGCCCTTGCCACCGAGAACGATTTCTCCGGCTTCGGCCATTCGGCGGGCGATGGTGAGGATTTCTTTCTGCGCGGTTTCCACATCGCTGACACGCACCGGGCCTTTGGCTTCGAGGTCGTCGCGCAACAGTTCGGCGGCACGCTTGGACATGTTCTTGAAGATTTTCTCTTTGACGCCTTCGTCCGAGCCCTTGAGCGCCAGGACCAGCACATCGGAAGACACTTCGCGCAGCAATGCCTGGATACCGCGGTCGTCGACATCGGCCAGGTTGTTGAACACGAACATGAGGTCTTCGATCTGACCGGACAGGTCTTCGTCG
>NZ_RCNW01000180.1:0-7766 GCF_004307605.1 Pseudomonas sp. Sample_24 | reverse complement strand
TATTGGCCGATTGCCAAGGAAGAAAACCCGTTCCTCGGCGTGCGCGGCATTCGCCTGACCCTGCAGCGTCCGCAGGTGATGGAAGCGCAGTTGCGCGCCTTGTTGCGCGCCGCCGACAACCGTCCGTTGCGGATCATGTTCCCGATGGTCGGCAGTGTCGATGAGTGGCGTCAGGCGCGAGACATGACCGAACGCCTGCGCCTGGAAATCCCGGTGGCGGACCTGCAACTGGGGATCATGATCGAAGTGCCGTCGGCGGCGTTGTTGGCGCCGGTGCTGGCCAAAGAGGTCGATTTCTTCAGTGTCGGCACCAACGACCTGACGCAATACACCCTGGCCATCGACCGGGGTCATCCGACGCTTTCCGCCCAGGCCGATGGCTTGCATCCGGCGGTGCTGCAACTGATCGATATCACCGTTCGAGCGGCCCATGCCCATGGCAAGTGGGTCGGTGTCTGCGGTGAGTTGGCGGCCGATCCGCTGGCG
This sequence comes from Pseudomonas sp. Sample_24, assembly GCF_004307605.1. NCBI lineage: Bacteria > Pseudomonadati > Pseudomonadota > Gammaproteobacteria > Pseudomonadales > Pseudomonadaceae > Pseudomonas > Pseudomonas sp. Sample_24. The sequence continues at coordinate 7,280 of NZ_RCNW01000180.1, read as the reverse complement.
GTGCCGGTGCTGGTCGGTCTGGGTGTGGATGAGCTCAGCGTCGGTGGTCGCAGCATTGCCGAGGTCAAGGCGCGGATTCGCGAACTCAGCCTCAGCCAGACTCAAATTCTTGCCCGAGAGGCGCTCGCCGTGGGCAGCGCCAATGAAGTGCGCGCACTAGTGGAGGCCCTGTAATGGCCCGGATTCTTACCCTGACCCTCAACCCGGCGCTCGACCTCACCGTCGAGTTGTCGCGCCTGGAGCCCGGTCAGGTCAATCGCAGCGACGCCCTGCACAGCCACGCCGCCGGTAAAGGGGTGAACGTGGCACAGGTGCTGGCGGACTTGGGCCATCAGCTGACGGTCAGTGGTTTTCTCGGTGAAGACAATCTGCAAGCGTTCGAAACCCTGTTTGCCAAGCGCGGTTTTGTCGATGCATTCATCCGTGTTCCCGGCGAGACCCGCAGCAATATCAAACTGGCGGAAAGCGACGGGCGCATCACCGACCTCAATGGTCCGGGACCGATGGTCAGCGCGGCGGCGCAACAGGATTTGCTTGATCGGCTTGACCAGATTGCGCCGGGGCATGACGCCGTCGTCGTCGCGGGCAGTCTGCCGCAGGGTGTCAGCCCGCAGTGGTTGCAGGCGCTGATCGTGCGCTTGAAAAACCTCGGTTTGAAAGTCGCCCTCGACACCAGCGGCGAAGCATTGCGCGCCGCGCTCACGGCCGGCCCGTGGCTGATCAAGCCCAACAGCGAAGAGTTGGCAGAGGTGCTGGGTAGCGAAGCGGTTTCGGTTCTGGCCCAGGCAGAAGCGGCGAACCGTTTGCACGCCCTGGGTATCGAGCATGTGGTGATTTCCCACGGTGCCGACGGCGTGAACTGGTTCAGTGTCGGTTCGGCGCTGCATGCCACGCCACCCAAGGTCAGTGTCGCCAGCACCGTGGGCGCTGGTGATTCCTTGCTGGCCGGCATGCTGCACGGATTGGTCAGTGCCGATACGCCTGAGCAAACCTTGCGAACGGCCACGGCAATTGCCGCGATGGCGGTTACCCAGATCGGTTTCGGTATCAGCGATGCGGCGCGCCTGGCGCAGCTCGAACAGGGTGTGCGCGTGCGTCCCCTGACAGAACAATAAGAGGGTTGGTCATGAAGTTAGCCATTGTTACTGCCTGCCCGAACGGCATGGTCACCAGTGTGCTGTGCGCCCGTTTGCTGGACGCAGCAGCCCAGCGCCAGGGTTGGAGCACCAGCGTCGAGATCAGCGATGCGGCGCACCCCGAGCGGCAACTGTCGGCGGCCACACTCGATGCGGCCGAATGGGTGTTGCTGGTCACCAGTGCGCCGGTGGACATGTCGCGATTCGTGGGCAAGCGCATCTACCAGAGCACCCCGGCCCAGGCCCTTCAGGATGTGGAATCAGTGTTGCGCCGCGGGGCTGAAGAAGCTCAGGTTTACACAGCGCCTGAAGCCGTCGCTGAAGCCGTCGTGGAACCGGCGGGGGCCGCAAAAAATGCGCCGCGCCTGGTCGCGGTCACCGCGTGTCCGACCGGTGTCGCGCATACCTTCATGGCCGCCGAAGCATTGCAGCAAGCGGCCAAGCGCTTGGGCTACGACCTGCAAGTGGAAACCCAGGGCTCGGTCGGTGCGCGCAACCCGCTGAGTGCGCAGGCCATCGCCGATGCCGACGTGGTGTTGCTGGCAGCAGACATCGAAGTGGCCACCGAGCGTTTCGCCGGCAAGAAAATCTACCGCTGCGGCACCGGCATTGCGCTCAAGCAAGCCGAAGCGACATTGAACAAGGCCCTCGCCGAAGGCACCCAGGAAAGCGCAGCGACGGGTGCCAGCGCCGCGGCCAAAAAAGACAAGACCGGCGTTTACAAGCACCTGTTGACCGGCGTCTCGTTCATGCTGCCGATGGTGGTAGCGGGCGGCTTGATGATCGCCTTGTCCTTCGTGTTCGGCATCACTGCGTTCAAGGAAGAGGGCACGCTGGCGGCGGCGCTGATGCAAATTGGCGGCGACACGGCGTTCAAGCTGATGGTGCCGTTGCTGGCGGGCTACATCGCCTACTCGATTGCTGACCGGCCGGGCCTGGCGCCGGGGATGATCGGTGGACTGTTGGCAAGCACCCTGGGCGCTGGATTCATTGGCGGGATCATCGCCGGTTTTATCGCCGGTTACGCGGCGCAGGCGATCAACCGCTACGCGCGTTTACCGCAAAGCCTCGAGGCGTTGAAACCGATTCTGATCATTCCGCTGCTCGCCAGTTTGTTTACCGGTCTGGTGATGATCTATGTGGTCGGTAAACCGGTGGCGGGGATGCTTGCCGGGCTTACGCATTTTCTCGACAGCATGGGCACCACCAACGCGATTCTCCTCGGCGTGCTGCTGGGCGCGATGATGTGCGTCGACCTCGGCGGACCGATCAACAAAGCCGCTTATGCATTTTCGGTGGGACTGCTGGCGTCGCAGAGTTATGCACCGATGGCCGCGACCATGGCCGCCGGCATGGTGCCGCCGATTGGCCTGGGGATTGCCACGTTCATCGCCCGACGCAAATTCGCCCAGACCGAACGCGAGGCCGGTAAAGCGGCGTTGGTGCTGGGGTTGTGCTTCATCTCCGAAGGGGCGATTCCGTTTGCTGCGAAAGATCCGTTGCGAGTGATTCCGGCGAGCATTGCCGGTGGTGCGCTGACCGGTGCGTTGTCGATGTATTTCGGCTGCAAACTGATGGCGCCCCACGGTGGGTTGTTCGTGATGCTGATTCCGAATGCGATCAATCATGCGTTGCTGTATCTGCTGGCGATTGTCGCCGGGAGTTTGCTGACGGCGGTGGTGTATGCGCTGGTCAAGCGCCCGGAGACGGTTGAGTTGGCGCTGGAGCCGGCCAAGGCCTGAGGCGGAACCTGTAGGCGCCGAGCTTGCTCGCGATGACGGACTGACATTCAACATCGAGGTGAATGAAACACCGCCATCGCGAGCAAGCTCGGCTCCTACAAGGATCGCGGTTTCACATCAGCGTCACGGACACGTGCTTAAGTTTTTCCTTTTCCAGGGAGAACACCATGAGCGATTTCAACCTTGGCCGTCGTCGTGTGATGCAAGCGGTCGGCGCCGGACTGTTGTTGCCGGGGCTGGCGCCGGCGGTCATCGCTTCGGTCAAGGATCGACCACAACTCACCGACGGCGTGCAGTCCGGCGACCTGTTGGGAGACCGGGCGATTATCTGGAGCCGCAGCGACCGCCCGGCTCGAATGGTGGTGGAATGGGACACCCGCAGTCTGTTCCCCAACCCTCGGCGTTTCGTCTCGGCATTGGCCGATGCCCGCTCCGATTTCACCGCCCGTGTCGAGTTGACCGGGTTGCCCGCCGACCAGGCGATTTTCTATCGCGTACAGTTTGAAGATGCCCAGAGCGGCGTCGCCAGCGAACCGTGGTTCGGCCACTTGCGCAGCGTGCCGCAAACTCGCCGCGACATTCGGTTCGTCTGGAGCGGCGACACCGTCGGTCAGGGCTTCGGCATCAACCCGGACATCGGCGGCATGCGCATCTACGAAGCCATGCGTTTGCGCCTGCCGGACTTTTTTATCCAAAGCGGCGACACCATCTACGCCGACGGCCCCGTACCCGCCCAGCTCACCACCGAAAGCGGTCGCGTGTGGCGCAACCTCACCACCGAAGCCAAGAGCAAAGTCGCCGAAACCCTCGACGACTACCGCGGCAATTACCGCTACAACCTGATGGATGAAAACATCCGTCGTTTCAACGCCGAAGTGCCGCAAATCTGGCAGTGGGACGACCATGAAGTAGTGAATAACTGGTCGCCGGGCAAGCAACTGGATGAGCGCTACAAGAGCCAAGATATCCACAGGCTGGTGGGTCGCGCGCGTCAGGCCTGGCTCGAATATGCACCGATGCGTTTGCAGAGCGCCGATGGTGGCGGACGGATCTATCGCCAGCTCAGTTACGGACCATTGCTCGATGTGTTTGTGCTCGACATGCGCAGTTACCGCGAGGCCAATGACGACAACCTGGGTGGCGCCAAACCCTTCCTCGGTCGTGAACAACTGGACTGGTTGAAAGCATCGTTGAAAGCTTCGAAGGCACAATGGAAAGTCATCGCTGCCGACATGCCCATCGGCCTCGGCGTGCCCGATGGCGAGGTCAGCCCCGGTGTCGAGCGCTGGGAGGCGGTGGCCAATGGTGATCCGGGACCGGCCCAGGGCCGCGAGCTGGAAATTGCCGAGCTGCTGGGGTTCCTGCGGGCGCAGCAGGTGCGCAACTTCCTGTTCCTGACAGCGGATGTGCATTATTGCGCCGCGCATCACTACCACCCGGACCGCGCCGCGTTCCAGGATTTCGAAGCGTTTTGGGAGTTCGTCGCAGGTCCCCTGAATGCCGGGAGCTACGGGCCTAATCCGCTGGATAAAACCTTCGGCCCGCAAGTGGTGTTCCAGAAAGCACCGCCCGCGCAGAACATTTCACCGTTTGCCGGGTTTCAGTTTTTCGGTGAGGTGAATATCGAAGGGCAAAGCGGGGCGTTGAGCGTGGTGTTACGGGATCTGGATGGGGTTTCCGTCTTTGAACAGACGTTGCAGCCGGTGTGACCCGCTGATGGAGTATCGTTCCCACGCTCTGCGTGGAAACGCCTCTACGGACGCTCTGCGTTCGGCTTTTGGGACGCAGAGCGTCCCAGGGCCGCATTCCCACGCAGAGCGTGGGAACGATCAACGACAGGGGCAGGTGCGCAGTTGTCAGTACACGTCGCGGCGGTAGCGGCCTTGTTCGATCAGGCGCTCGACTTCGACAGCACCGAGCACATCATTGAGCACTTGATCGACCCCGGAGGCCATGCCCTGCAAGCTGCCGCAGATGTAGATCACCGCGCCGTCCGCCAGCCATTTCTTCAATTCGCCGGCCGATTCGCGCAGGCGATCCTGCACGTAGATCTTTTCGGCCTGATCCCGCGAGAACGCCAGGTCCAGGCGCTGGAGATCTCCGGAAATCAACCACTCTTCCAGCTCATCGCGGCACAGGTAATCGTGTTGCCGATGGCGCTCGCCGAACAACAGCCACTGGCGTTGCTGGCCATCGGCAATCCGCGCCTTGAGCAAGCTGCGCAAGCCGGCCAGACCGGTGCCGTTGCCGATCAGAATCATGGGCACGGGTTCGTTCGGGAGATGGAAGCCGCTGTTGCGGCGCACCCGCAGACTGATGCTGCTGCCTACAGGCGCGTGTTCAGTGAGCCAACCGGAGCCGACACCGAGGCTGCCATCGGCATGCAGTTCCTGGCGAACGATCAACTCCAGAATGCCGTCGGCGGCAATCGAGGCAATGGAGTATTCGCGCTTGGCCAACGGCACCAGAGCGGCTACCAGCGCTTGCGCGTGCAGGCCGACCAGATGGCTGCGGTTTTCTGGCAGTTGGCGGCTGGCAAGGGCTTGCTCCAGCGGTTGCGACAAACCGTCGAGTTCAATCGTTGCCCGTCCATCAATGCCCAGGCCATCAAGGAAATGTTCGATCGCCCAAGGGCAGTTGCGCGGCAACACTTCCACCAGATCGCCAGCCAGCCAACTGCTGGTGGTGGGTGCGGTGAGGCCCAGCAAATAGACGGGCGAACCGCTGCTGTCCGGGTTGATTTGTTCGCGGCGGGTCAGGGTCCAGTTGTCGTAGCTCGGCGCTTGCCAGGTGTCCACCGGCGCCTGACCGGTCAACTGGCCCAGTTGTTGCTGCCAGTGACGCAAGGCGTAAGGGTCGCCACTGTCGACTTCCACGGGGGCGAACAGGGTCTTGCCGCCATGTTCGCCGAGCCAGCTGTGCAGGCGTCGGGCGAATCCACAGAAGTGTTGATACTGGCGGTCACCGAGGCCGAGTACCGCATAGTTCAGGCTTTCCAGGCTCAAGCTGCGGCCCAGTAACTTGCGTTCAAACCCCCGGGCGCTATCGGGTGCTTCGCCGTCGCCGAAAGTGCTGACCACGAACAAAGCGTTGCTCGATTCACGCAGATCCTGCTCGCTGACATCCGCCAGCGGCTGGACCTTGACCGGCAGGCCGGCGGCCTGCAATTGGCCGGCAGTCTGCCACGCCAGTTGCTCGGCGAAGCCGCTCTGACTGGCGAAGCCGATCAGCCACGCTGGCACATCGCTGGCTGATTGGGCCAGCCCTTTGCGTGCGTCCTTGACCTGGCGTTTCTTGCGTCGACGATCGAGGTACAGCAGCCAACCCGTGATGAAGAACAGCGGCATGGTCAGCGCGGTGATCGTCAGAATGATCCGTCCGCCAATGCCAAAGAAACTGCCGACATGCAGCGCATAGATGCTGGTCAGCAACTGTGCCTTGAAGCTCTTGTCGCTGTAGCGATCGTGCCGCTTGATGACGCCGGTGAGCGGATCGAGGGTGATCTGGTTCAGCGCGCGGTCGTGGGGCGAATCCTTGAGCAAATAGAAAACGGTCGCCGGTTGTCCGGCCACCGGTGGCATGCGGGTGTTATAGAAACTCAGGCCGGGACCGGCCGCGCTGTAGATGCTGCTCCACATGGCCGAGTAATCGGCTGTCGGCGCCGGGCCTTTCGGTGCCGGGCCACGACCACCACGAACGCGTTCGTTCTGCGGTGAGTCGGAGAGCAATTTGTTCAGACCCTTGTTGTACCACTCGTAGGACCAGGACAGCCCGGTCAGCGCTGCCAGGAGATAAAACACCAGGCACCAGGTGCCGGCGATCGAGTGCAGGTCCCAGTTGAAGCTGCGACCTTTTTTCTTCCAGTCGAGAGTCAGCCACGCGCGCCAGCTTTTCCACTGGCGCGGCCAGCGCAGATAGAGGCCGGACAGGCAGAAGAACACCAGGATCAAGGTACAGGCGCCGGTGATTTGCCGACCGGTATCGCCCATGGCGAGAAAACGGTGCAGTTGTAGCATCAGGCCGAAGAACTGCTGGCCAGTGGCGTCGCCCAGCAATTCGCCGGTGTACGGATCAAAGAAACGCATGGGGCCGCGGCGCTCACCCGGTGCCGGGGTGAAGAAGGCTTTTGCGGCGACGTCGTTGTCGATGTCGACCGAGAGCATCGCGATTTTCAGGTTCGTCGCCGCTTCGATCTTCTCCACCAATTCAGCGGGCGGCAGCACACCGGCGACCTGTTTCTGCACCTGCAACACAGAAGGATTCAACGCATACAGGATCTCGTCCTGAAACGATACCGTCGCCCCGGTGATGCCCATCAGGGCCAGGACCAGTCCGGCGCTGATGCCAAAAAACCAGTGCAACTGGAACAGGGTTTTCTTCAACACGTCGCTCGCCTTGTTCG
>NZ_RCNW01000443.1:0-1183 GCF_004307605.1 Pseudomonas sp. Sample_24 | reverse complement strand
GTGCAACTGGACACCACCACGGCCAACGTCTCGCGCGCGGTCTCCAACCTGGAAGCCCACCTGCAAACCCGTCTGCTCAACCGAACGACCCGTCGCATCGCCCTGACCGAAGCCGGCAAGCGTTATTTGCTGCGCTGCGAGCAGATCCTGGCCTACGTCGAAGAAGCCGAAGCCGAAGCCAGCGACGCCCACGCACGCCCGGCCGGGCAGCTGAAAGTGCACACCATGACCGGCATCGGCCAGCACTTCGTGATCGACGCCATCGCCCGCTATCGCAAAACCCATCCGGACGTCACCTTCGACCTGACCATGGCCAACCGCGTACCGGACCTGCTCGACGAGGGCTACGATGTCTCCATCGTGCTCGCCAGCGAACTGCCGGACTCGGGCTTCGTCTCCCAGCGCCTGGGCATCACCTACAGCATCGTTTGCGCCTCGCCGGCCTACGTCAAAGCCAACGGCTGCGCACAAAAACCCAGCGACCTGCTCAACCACGCCTGCCTGCGCCTGGTGAGCCCGGTCATCCCCCTCGAGAAATGGGCCTTCGACGGCCCGGATGGCCAGGAAATGGTCACCATCAACAGCTCACCGTTCCTAGTCAACTCCGCCGACGCCATGAAAACCGCGATCACCAGCGGCATGGGCGTCGGCGTCTTGCCGCTGTACGCGGCCATCGACGGCCTGCGCGACGGCACGCTGGTGCGTGTGATGCCCAAATACCGATCCCAGGAACTGAACCTGTACGCCATCTACCCTTCGCGGCAATACCTGGATGCGAAGATCAAGACGTGGGTGGAGTACCTGCGTGGGTCGCTGCCGGAGTTGTTGGCGGCGCATCAGGCGGAGTTGGCGGCGTATGAACTGAGCGGGAGCCTGGGTGGGGTTCGGGTGGCGAATTGAGGTTGGCGGTGCCGAGTGGAACTTGATTGAGTGCATATCCATGCTCGGGGGGCGGGCTACCGGCCGGCCTAATTGCTTGGGCATATGATGATCCCCTGTAGGAGCCAGCCTGCTGGCGATGGTCGTCAACGATAATGTGTCCTGTCTGAATGAACGCAGTGTCTGGGGTTTTTTCGCGAGCAGGCTCGCTCCTACAATGGGATGGGGGGCATATGGTGGAAATTGGTCGGCTGGCAGGCCGCCATCGCTGCGATGCGGCGACCCGACAAGCCAGCTCCCACAG
>NZ_RCNW01000200.1:0-7773 GCF_004307605.1 Pseudomonas sp. Sample_24 | reverse complement strand
CCTCAGGAAATGGTCATCGGCTTCCACCTGCTCTACAACACGGCGCGCTGCCTGATCCTGTTGCCCAGTGTCGGGCCAATGGCGAGGTTCTGTGCCTGGGTGTTGCCGGAGCGTCCGCAAGCCAACGGCACCGCCAAACCACGGCATCTCGACCCGACGGCCTTGGCTACCCCGAGCCTGGCGTTGGCCAATGCGGCGCGGGAAACCCTGCGCATGGGCGACCTGATCGACAACATGCTCGAAGCCATGCTCGATGTGTTGCACGGCAAGCAAACCGCGGTGACTCAGGAAGTGCGTCGCTTGGCGGAAGACGTGGAATCGCTGTACAGCGCGATCAAGCTCTATCTGGCGCAAATGCCTCGCGAAGACCTTAGTGACCAGGACAGCCGACGCTGGGCAGAAATCATTGAATTGGCGATAAACCTGAAGCTCGCCAGTGACCTGATCGAGCGCATGCTGCGCAAGGTGCAGCAGCAGAAAACCTCGCAACGCCGGTCGTTTTCCGAGGTGGGCCTGGAGGAGTTGGCGGGGTTGCACAGCCAATTGATTGCCAATTTGCGCCTGGGCTTGTCGGTGTTCCTCAGCGCCGACCCGGAAAGCGCTCGCCAATTGGTCCGTGAGAAACGTCGCTTTCGCGCACAGGAGCGGCGCATGGCCCATGCCCATGTCAGCCGTTTGCAACGCAAGATCGTGCAAAGTCTCGAGACCAGTTCGTTGCACCTGGAGTTGATCGCCGACATGAAACGTCTGAATTCGTTGTTTTGCAGCAGCGCCTACGTAGTGCTGGAAACGTCCGACACCGGAGCGCTGGTTGTCGACGATATGACTGACATCACGCATTCTCCCTGAACGTCCACAGTGGCCTGAAGTCTGTTGAACTCACGCTAGCCGTATGGAAGCTCGTTATGCGTTGCCTGTTGTTCGCCTGTTTGTTGCTCGGCTCATTCCCGTCGTTTGCCCTGGATCGCTTCCAGGTCGAGGGTTATACCCTGCGCAACGGTCTGCAAATTCTGCTCAAACCCGGTGCCGAACGCGGGCATGTGGCAATCCGGCTGGTAGTCGGCGTCGGCATTGATGATTTCGGCTGCGCTGACAAAGAGTTGCCACATCTGCTCGAGCATCTGCTGTTCAGCGGCATCGACGCCAGCGGCGAAGGCGGGCTTGAAGAGCGCATGCAAGCGCTGGGCGGTGAGTGGAATGCGTTCACCAGCAACGCCGACACCACGTTCGTGATCGAAGCCCCGGCGAAGAATCAGCGTAAAGTCCTCGACTTGCTGCTGGCATTGCTGACCCAGACCCACTTCGACGACAACGCCATCAACGCGGCCAAACAAGTGGTCGAGCGCGAAGACGGCGGTCACTACTCGCATTTGCAACGCTGGCTGGATCGTCAGGACCTGGGTCACACCGCCAGCAAGCAACTGGCCGTGGAATTGGGCCTGAAATGCTCCGAGCGCGCCGAAGTCGATCAGTTGACCCGCGAGCAGTTGGAGAAAGTCCGCAAGGATTGGTACGCGCCCAACAACATGACGCTGATCGTGGTCGGCGACCTGGATCGCTTGCTGCCGGCCTATCTGGAGCGCACCTACGGCACGTTGGTACCGATCGAGCCGGGCAATCATCCGCCGCTGCCGCAAATCCAGGCCAGCGCGGCCCACGAGCGCGTGCTGACACGCGGCTTCGTCGGGGGTGGGGCCAAGCTGCATTGGCTGGTACCGGAACCGGTGCTGGAGGATCAGCATGACGAAACCTTCGACCTGCTCAAGGACTATCTGGACTGGGCGCTGTATCGCCAACTGCGGCTGGCGCACAGCTTGTCATACGGCCCATGGGCCGAGCGTGAGGTATTCGGCGGGGTTGGTTTCATGAGCCTCAACGCCGACCTTGAGCGTGACGACGTAGCCGAGGCTCTGACGGTGCTGGATGAATTGAAGGCGCAATTACTCAAGGACGGCCTCAACGCTGAGACCTTCAACCGTCTCAAGCAAGCCGCTATCGCCCGTCAATCCTGGGCCGTGCAAGGCAACAGCGCGCTGGCCGATTACTATTGGAGCGCGTTGGGAGACTATCAGGACGGCCGTTTCGCCAACCCCGCCAAGGAACTGCAAGCGGTATCACTGGCTGAAGCGAACAAGGCGATGCGCGAGCTGCTCCTGCAACCGGGTTACGTGCGGATCGAAAAGCCGTTGCTCAGTGATGACCAAGTGTTGTGGGTAATGGCCGGGGTATTGGGTTTGCTGGTGTTGAGCCTGGCAGCCTGGCGCCTGCATCGCAGAAAATAGCGCTTACCCTCGCCACGTCGTCGTGCCGGCGGTAACCTGTTTGAGATTTTTCCTACGACTAATGTGAATCGCCGAATGTCGACTCTGACCCTTTTTGTACAGCGCATCCTCGAGCTGATGAAGCGCTACCCCGGGGTCATTGCGCTCGGTGGTTTTGTTTCCGGGGTCGGCAGCTTCATTCTGGTCGACCGTCAGCAGGGCTTGGCCAGCTGGATCACCACCATCATGCTGATCAGCTGGATCTGGCTGATGCTGGAAAACAGCCTGACCAAGCTGTTCACGCGGATCTTCAAGCGGGAAATTCCTCAGCCGTTGCTGCGTTACGCGACGCAGATGATCCATCAGGAAAGCCTTTTTTTCGTTCTGCCGTTCTTTTTCATCACCACCACCTGGAACAGCGGCCAGTTGTTCTTCACCGGGTTACTGGGCATCGCCGCACTGATCTCCATCGTCGACCCGCTTTACTACAAATGGCTGGCGCCGCGGCGCTGGGCGTTCCTCGCGCTGCATACGCTGACATTGTTCGCCGCCCTCCTCACCGCGTTGCCGGTGATCATGCACCTGACCACCTCGCAAAGTTTCAAATGGGCGCTGGGTATTGCCGTATTGCTGTCGTTCCCGAGCCTGGCGTCGATTTTTCCGATTCGCACCGTGCGCAATGCGCTGGCGATCCTGAGCATCACCATCGGGATCGGCGGTGTCGGTTGGGTGTTGCGCTCATGGGTGCCGCCAGCGACCTTGTGGATGACCGACGTGGCCATCAGCACGCAAATGCAGGATCGCACGCCAGGCGCCAGCCTCGAAGAAGTCAGTGCCGAGCAGATTCGCGGCGGTGGCCTGTATGCCTACACCGCGATCAACGCGCCGCGTGGCCTGGACGAGCGGATTTATCATGTGTGGCAGTTCAACGGCAAAGAGGTCGACCGCATTCCGCTGGACATCCACGGTGGGCGCAAAGAAGGCTATCGGGCCTGGACTCACAAACAGAACTTCCCCGGCAATCCGGCAGGCAAATGGCAGGTCCGGGTACTTACCGAAGACGGCCAGCTGATCGGCGTATTGCGCTTCAAAGTGAAGGACAGCACACCGGCCAAAGAAAAGTGAGGCCGTTCGTGGTATTACGTAAGTCAGCGTAAATAGCCGAAAAAGCACGGAGCTTATGACCAGCAGCACATTGGCCGGCAATGCCCATCTGGACACCTCGCTCGCCCCCGCCCGGATCCGGGTGACCGGGGACTGGACGCTTGCCCATTACGCCGACCTCAAGCGCCTGAGCGAAAAGCTCGAAGGCCAATACGATGCCAGCACCCACATCGACCTCAACGGTCTCGGCGCCCTGGATACCGCCGGCGCTTCATTGCTGGTGGAACTGCTGGGCTCCGAGCGTCTGGGGCGATCCGCCGAACACCCTGATTGCACCCTCTCCTCTGCCGACCGTGCGTTGCTGCAAACCGTCTACCAGTCGCTGACCGATTTCTGTGTGCCGGTCAAGGAGCCGGAAATCAGCGTCGGCATTCAATTGTTGACCCGCATTGGCCGCGCGGTGGACGCAGTCTGGCAGGACACCCTGCAACTGCTGGGTTTCGTCGGGCTGATTCTGGAAACCCTCGTCCGTGGCCTGTTCCGCCCCAAACGCTGGCGCATCACGCCAATGGTCGCGCACATCGAGCAAACCGGTCTCGACGCTGCGCCCATCGTTGCCTTGCTGACGTTTCTGGTGGGCGCCGTCGTTGCGTTTCTCGGGGCGACCGTGCTGACCACGTTCGGTGCCAGCGTCTTCACGGTGGACCTGGTGGCATTCGCCTTCCTGCGGGAATTCGGCGTGCTGCTGACTGCGATTCTCATGGCCGGGCGCACGGCCAGTGCGTTCACTGCGCAGATCGGTTCGATGAAGGCCAACGAGGAAATCGACGCCATTCGCACCCTCGGTCTCGATCCGATGGAATTACTGGTGGTGCCGCGTGTGCTCGCCCTGCTGGTCTCGTTGCCAATGCTGACCTTTCTGGCGATGGTTTCGGGGATTGTCGGTGGCGGCGTGGTGTGTGCGGTGTCGCTGGATATCTCGCCGGCAATGTTCCTTTCGCTACTGCAATCGGACATCGGTGTTCAGCACTTTCTGGTGGGGATGGTCAAAGCGCCAGTGTTCGCGTTCCTGATTGCCGCTATCGGCTGCCTGGAAGGCTTCAAGGTCAGCGGCAGCGCTGAGTCCGTCGGCGCGCATACCACGTCCAGCGTGGTGCAATCGATTTTCGTGGTGATCGTGCTCGACGCCGTGGCCGCGCTGTTCTTCATGGAGATGAGCTGGTGAGTCGTTTACCCCGAGCGCCCGCCGAGGCGGTGATTGAAGTCCGTGGGCTGTGCAATCGCTTCGGCCGCCAGAGCGTGCATGAAAACCTCGATCTGGATTTGTACAAGGGCGAAATCCTCGCCGTCGTCGGTGGCTCCGGCAGCGGCAAGTCAGTGTTGCTGCGCAGCATTGTCGGCTTGCGTCAGCCCAGCGAAGGCGTGGTCAAAGTGTTCGGGCAAAACCTGCCGACGTTGCCGGAACACGAACGCTCGCTGATTGAGCGGCGTTTTGGCGTGCTGTTTCAGAAAGGCGCCCTGTTCTCTTCCCTGACCGTGACCGAAAACGTCGCGCTGCCCCTGATCGAACACGCCGGCCTGAGCCGCGACGATGCCGAACATCTGGCCGCGGTGAAACTGGCCCTGGCCGGGTTGCCACTGTCAGCGGCGGATAAGTACCCCGCCTCCTTGTCCGGCGGGATGATCAAGCGTGCGGCGCTCGCGCGGGCCTTGGCGCTGGACCCGGACATCCTGTTTCTCGACGAACCCACCGCCGGCCTCGATCCGATTGGCGCCGCAGGCTTCGATCAACTGATCCTGACCCTGCGCGATGCCTTGGGCCTGAGTGTGTTTCTGGTGACCCACGACCTCGACACGCTCTACACCATCACCGACCGCGTGGCGGTGCTGGCGCAGAAGAAAGTGCTGGTGGCGGATGCCATCGACAAGGTATCGGAAACCGACGACGCGTGGATTCACGAATACTTCCATGGCCCTCGCGGCCGCGCGGCACTGACGGCCGCTCAACAGCTCAACGAGGTCTGACATGGAAACCCGAGCTCATCATGTATTGATCGGCCTGTTCACTGTGATTGTGGTGGCAGGCGCCCTGCTCTTTGGTTTGTTTCTGGCCAAGTCCAGTGTCGATACCGCGTTCAAGGACTACGAAGTCGTGTTCAACGAGGCGGTCAGCGGCTTGTCCAAAGGCAGTTCGGTGCAGTACAGCGGTATCAAGGTCGGCGATGTGATATCGCTGCGCCTGGACCCGCAAGACCCGCGCCGGGTGCTGGCGCGGATCCGCCTGGGCGGCGACACGCCGGTCAAGGAAGACACCCAGGCCAAACTGGCGCTGACCGGGGTCACCGGGACATCGATCATCCAGCTCAGCGGCGGCACGCCACAGAGCCCGACGCTAAAGGGCAAGGACGGCAACCTGCCGACAATCGTTGCATCGCCCTCGCCTATCGCCCGTCTGCTCAACGACAGCAACGACCTGATGGCCGGCGTGAACATGCTGATGCACAACGCCAACCTGATGTTTTCCACGGAAAACATCGAGCGCATCAGCAAGACCCTTGAACATCTGGAGCAAACCACCGGGGTCATTGCCGACCAGCGTGGCGATATTCGCCAGGCCATGCAGCAACTGTCCTCGGTGGGCAAGCAGGCCAGCAGCATGATGGAGCAAACCTCAGCGCTGATGCGCAACGCCAATGGACTGCTCAACGATCAGGGCAAGCAGATGTTCGGCAGCGCCGAGCAAGCGATGAAGTCGCTGGAACAGAGCAGTGCAACCATCAACACATTGCTGAGCAGCAATCAGGACTCGATCAACAACGGCATGCAGGGCCTCAATGGTCTGGCTCCGGCGGTGCGTGAGCTGCGCGAAACCCTCACCGCGCTGCGCGCCATCTCTCAACGCCTTGAGGCCAACCCCAGCGGTTACCTGCTGGGCAGTGACAAGAACAAGGAATTCACTCCATGAAGCTGACCCTCATCGCCCTCCTCGCCGGTTTCATGCTGGTCAGCTCCTGCTCGATCCTGCCCAAGCCCGAGCCGTTCGATGTCTATCGTTTGCCTTCAGCTCAGAGCATTCCGGCGAACAGTCATGGTGCGGCGCAACGCTGGTCGTTGCGCCTGACCAAACTGCAGGCCAGCGAAGCGTTGAACAGTCCGAACATAGCGGTCATTCCTCAGGGCGATGTGATCAGCAGCTACAAAGGCTCGCGCTGGAGCGACCCGGCACCGGTGCTCGTGCGCAATCGCCTGCTCGATGGTTTCCAGCGCGATGGTCGGGTCTCGCTGTTGAGCACCGATGACAGCATTTTCCAGACGGATCTGGAGCTGGGCGGTGTCCTGCAAGCCTTCCAGACCGAATACCAGGGCACGAACGCCAGCGTGGTGGTACGCGTGGATGCATTGCTGGTGCGCAGCTACGACCAGCACATCCTCGCCAGCCGCCGCTTTGAGGTTCGTCAGCCGCTCAATGATGTAAAAGTGCCGGCGGTGGTGGCCGGGTTCGGCCAGGCCAGCGATCAATTGACGGCGCAGGTGGTGAATTGGGCGGTTGAGCAAGGCCAGAAAATTGTGCTTCCCGCGAGACCTTGAAGGTTCTGCGGGCCTTATCGCTGGCAAGCCAGCTCCCACAGAAACTGCGCGGTCCTTGTGGGAGCTGGCTTGCCAGCGATAAATGTTGGATTTACCCAAAGAACCAGTAGCAAACCCCGATGGCACCCAGCACGCCGGCCAGCTCCGCCAACAACGCACAGCCCACCGCATGCCGAGCTCGTTGGATACCCACTGCCCCGAAATACACCGCCAGCACATAGAACGTGGTTTCGGTACTGCCCTGAATCGTCGCCGCCACCAGCGCCGGGAAGCTGTCGACGCCGGAGGTCTTCATGGTTTCGATCAGCATCGCCCGGGCGGCGCTGCCTGAGAACGGTTTGACCATGGCAGTGGGCAGTGCATCGACGAAACGCGTGTCCCAGCCGGCCCACTCCACCAGGTGACGAATGCCGTCCAGGCCAAAATCCAAAGCCCCGGACGCTCGCAGCACACCCACCGCGCAGAGCATCGCCACCAGATACGGCAGCAGGTTCTTCGCCACATCAAAGCCTTCCTTGGCGCCTTCGACGAACGCTTCATAGACTTTGACTTTACGCATCGCACCGATGATCAAGAACAGCATGATCAAGCCGAATAGCGTCAGATTGCCGAGGATCGACGACAAACCGGCCAGCGCGGCTGCCGACATGGTTCCCAGCAACGCCATGAACCCGCCAAGGACCAAAGCGCCCGGGATCAGATACGCGAGCACGACCGGGTCCCAGACACGCAGGCGTTGCATGAAGGCCACCGCGAGGAAGCCCACGATGGTCGAGCAACTGGTGGCCAGCAGGATCGGCAGGAACACCAGCGTCGGATC
>NZ_RCNW01000284.1:0-7807 GCF_004307605.1 Pseudomonas sp. Sample_24 | reverse complement strand
CAACAACCAACTGCGAACCATCCTCCCCTGCTCCACCGTCAACCCCGCCAACACTTGCTCTGCAGGTTCGCCTTGCTTCAATCGCCGCACCAACGGCGCCAGTTCAACGCCCTGCACATGCCAGATCCCCAACGGCTGATCCGCTGTAATCACCACCTCGGCTTCATCGACAAAGCCATCACACAACACCGGCGCCCGCTCAATCCTCAGCGCAGCGAAATCCGCCTCGGCATGGGCCACCTCGGCATCCGGCCATTGCTGCCGCGCCTGCCAGAATGGCTGATCGGACCAACGCTGCTCATCGGCATAGAAGTCCCGGCCAATCCGCGCAAAACGCAAAAACAACTGTTCCACGCGCTGCTGGTGAAAACGCTTGGCCAGCGCCGCGCGCTCGGGTTTGTGCAACAACGTGTTGATCACCGCCGGCGCCTGCAACGCTGACGACAGGGACTGGAAGATGCCGTTGCCCGAGAGCGGGTCCACCGCCATCGCCGCATCCCCCACGCGAATCCAGTTTTCGCCACACACCTGCGGGCTGAGGATCGCGGTGCTGCTGCGGGCATGCAGCTGCAAATCGACTTCAACCTGATCGGCGAAAAATGCTCGAGCCACTGCCGATGCCCGGCGCCGCTGTCGGCAGTATTCGAGCAACATCGCTTTGCCTGGCAACTCGGCACTGGTGACGTCCACCGTCCATTGCCAATAACACTGACCGTCGGCCCGTCGCGCCATCCACGCCCAACCGTCCGCCAGGCTTTCCACGGCGCTGGCGGTCTTGCCGGGCGAGCCTTGCCAGCGATTGAGCAGGCTGACCGTCTCCGGCCCGCGCATCCCCTTGCCAAGGGCGGGCGCCTGACGCCCGCGGGCATCCACCAGAAAATCGGCGCTCAACGCCTCCTGTCCTTCGATCTGGATGCAATGCCCGAACGGTGACGTCTGGACGCCCATTACCCGGCCTTCGATCAGCGAAACACCGGCGGTACGCAAGTCTTCGCGCAGGCCGCGATCGAAGCTTGGACGATCCAGCAAAAACTCGATGTTCTGCGCGTGTTGCCGACCGTTCCAGTTCACTTGCCGTTGTGACGGCAACGCAGCATTCGCCAGCGCTTGATGCAACCCCGCGCCGCGCAAGGCGTCGAGAACCCGCACAGACACACCTTCGAGCGCCGCAAACCGGCGCCACTCACTGACCAGCGTGACGGCATGACCCAGCCGCCGTAATCCCAGCGCCACAGCCGTGCCTGCTGGCCCGGCACCCAAAACGACAATCATCGTCATGCTCAGAAGCGCCTTTCCGGTCCACGATAACGAGCGTTCTGCCGCAGCCACTCGATGATTTGTGCATTGCTCGCCCCGGGCTGTTCCACCAGGAATCCGGCGATGTGTCCGCTCAATGCCGCGCAACCGAGACTGGCCCCCGACTGCCCCGGATAAGTGCCGTGGACACACGCGGCGAAATCCGCCTGGGCGCTGTTGAGCCACGACCATTCGAGTTCGGCGCAGCGGGCATCGCCGGTCACTCGCAGCACCTGTGGGTAATTCGCCGGATACACGCCTTCGCCCTGGGCCGGGCTGGATGCGCAAAGCAGCACGCCACGCGCTACCGCTGCGGCACAGGCCGCCCGCAACAGGCTGCGATCCTGACGCAAGCCGAGGCTCAGATTGATCAGGCGCACGTCCTGCGTCACTAGCCAGTCAATCGCCGAGGCGATCTGCAAGGCACTGGTGACGCCGCGCTGATCGAACACCTGCGCCACGCAGAACTGCGCCGATGGTGCGCGTCGCCCAATGGCTTCGATCACTGCGCTGCCGTGGCCCAAGGGATCTTCGCGCAAGTCGCTTTCGGCCAGGCCGTCCTCGACCAGTGAAAACCTGCGCCCGGCCACGACCTGCACCCGCTGCGCTGCCGAGTGTCCGCTGTCCACCACACCGATACGCAACTCAGTTTTCATAAGGCTCAGGCTTCATGCAGCACCGCTTTCGAAACCAGCACGCCGTCTTGCAATTCAAAGCGCAAATCGGCATCGGCCAGGGTTGAGGGACGATGGCTGATCAAGATGCGCGTGCGCCCGGCAAACAAGCGGTCGATGGCCTCGATCACTTCACGTTCGGTGGCTTCATCCACCGCGCAAGTGGCTTCATCGAGTACCAGGATCAGAGGGTCCTGCAACAGCGCGCGGGCAATCGCGATGCGTTGTTTCTGGCCCCCGGACAATTGCTGGCCGCGCTCACCCAGCGGACTGTCCAGACCTTCGGGCAAGGACGCGATCAGACTGTCGAGCTGCGCCAACCGTGCCACTTCGGCAATCGCTTCGCGACTGGCATCCGGCACCGCGTAAGCGAGGTTGTCGGCCAGGCTGCCACGAAACAGTACGATGTCCTGACTGACCACGGCGATGCGTCGCCGCAGTTGGAACAGGTCCAGTTCACGCAGATCGACTTCGCCCAACAGCACACGGCCCGACTGCGGATCATGGTGCCGCTGCAGCAGGTCGATCAGGGTCGATTTGCCGGCCCCGGAGCCACCACTCAGGGCAACTTTCAAACCGTAGGGGATATGCGCCTCGATTCCGCGCAACGTAGTCTGCCGACCGGGATGGCTGAAGTGCACATCCTCGAAACGCAGCTCGCCAGAAGCAGGCATCGGCTTCGGTGCAGCCGGGGTGAACACGGTCGGCTCTTCACCTCGCAGTTCCATCACCCGACCAAGACTGACGGTCATCCGTTGAATCGCCACGTACAATCCCAGCAAACTTTGCACGGGCCCGACGGCCATGCCCAGATACGTCGAAAACGCGATCAACGCACCGAGTTGCCAGGTGCCCTGCACCACCCAATAGCCGCCAATCAGAAACGCACAGGCGCGGGACAGCGAGGTCAACGTCCCCGGCACGGCCTGGGTGAAAAACTCGGTGACTTGCAGGCGCAGCAACTGGCTCATGTAGCCCTGCCCCAGCGTCTCCAGACGTCTCGCTTCACGTTGCTGCTGACCGGCGGACTGGATGAATTTCATCACCGGCAACGTCTCGACCATGAACGACGACATATCCGCCGAGCGTTCGCGCAGCTGCCGTACATCGCGCTCGACCTTGCGCCGCATCCAGCGTAGCCAGAGCACATCGAGGGGAATCAGCACCAACGCCAGCAGCGAGAGTTTCCAGGACAAGGTCAGCAGCATCGCCACTGCCACCACCAGCCCGATCACACTGGACACCGCCGAGAACAGCGAGTCCACGGCAAAGCGCTGAATCTCCGCCACGTCACCATCAAGACGAGACATCAGATCGCCGATGCGTCGCTGGCCGTAGAAGCTCGGCGACAGGGTCTGCAAATGCCGATACAGGTCATCGCGCAGGGCAAACAGCATGCGCCCGGACAAACGCGTGTGCAGGTAGCGATTGATGCCCGACAGCGCCGTTCCCAGCAATCCGGCGACGATCATCAACCCGGCGATGAGCACCAGCATCGGGAAGTCGCGTGCCAGCAAACCATCGTCGATCAGCAGCTTGGTCAACCAGGGCTGCACCAGTACCAGCGCCGAGGCGCACACCGACAAGCCCAGTAGTCCGGCAATCGCCAGTCGATGGGGACGCACGAAGCTGTAGAGCCATCGCAACGCCGCTTGCAGGGCCTCGGGGTTCTGGCTGTCGATCAGCCGAACGATCAGGCGCTGCATCACGAGCGCAGCTGCTTGAGCTTGCGATAAAGGGTCGCGCGGCTGATACCCAAGGCGTCAGCGGCGGCCGAGACGTTGCCCTGATGGCTGTCCAGGGACTGGCGGATCATCTCCAGTTCGTTTTCCCGAATACTGCCGGCTTGCGGACGTTCAGTCGCGGTCAATTCATCGAGCATGCTGTCGGGCAGGTGGTCGAGGGTCAGCACTGTTTCTCCCGGCTCGCGCATGGCCAGCGCGGTGCGCAGAACCATCTCCAGCTGACGGATGTTACCCGGCCAGTGGTAGCCGGCGAGCACGCGGTCCAGATCGTCATGCAGGACGACATCAGGCGCATCGAGTTTGCTCAACATGCGACTGACCAGCCCTGCGAAATCCTCGCGCTCGCGCAAAGCGGGGAGCATGACGCTGATGCCGTTGACCCGGTAAAACAAATCTTCGCGAAAGTGCTTTTCCTCTACCAGGCGCTTGAGGTCACGGTGAGTGGCGCAGATCAGCGCGATGTCGATGTCCTGTTCTTCGCCAGCGCCCAACGGCGCCACCTTGCGGTCTTGCAGTACCCGCAATAACCGAGCCTGCAAGGCCAGCGGCATGTCGCCGATTTCATCGAGAAACAACGTACCGCCATGGGCCTGTTGCAAGCGACCGACCATGCCGCCACGACGCGAGCCGGTAAACGCGCCTTCGCGATAGCCGAACAGTTCGGACTCGATCAGACCTTCGGGGATGGCCGCACAATTCACCGCGACGAAGGGTTTGTCGCAACGGGCACCGGCCATGTGCAGGGCGCGGGCGATGACTTCCTTACCCGTGCCGGTTTCGCCCAGCAGCAACACCGGCAGCTCGTTGGCCAGGCCTTGTCGGGCCATGCGCAAAGCGCGGGCGTAGCGGGCATTGCTGCCAGCCAAAGACTGGAGATCGGGTTGAGGTTGGGCTTTAGCGGTTTTGGCCACGCTACGCGGTGGAGTGCTGACATTGATCGTGCGTTGCGGCGCACGCAGGGTCTTGTAGAAAAATTCGCCTTTGGCGGTTTGCAGGCTGCCGGCGCCACCTTGATGCAGGCGTGCCAGCAATTGCAGGCCATCGACACCAAGAAACTCTTCGCAACGTCGGCCTACCAGTGCCGAACGCTCGGCATGCAACAACTGGCAGGCTTGCGCGCTGACCGCAAGGATCTGTCCGCCGAGGCTCACTGCCAACAGGCCCTGCCAAGGGGATTCGAGGTATTGCCGACGGCTGTGGAATGCCAGGACGATTTCGTCCGGATAACTGGCGTTGAACACCCGGCTCTCGATCTGGCTGACAGCCATGGCCAGCAACGCGGTGCTGTCGTGGGCGCGGCCGAGCGGGCCTTCGCGGGTCAGATCAAGGACGCCGAGGATGTCACCCTGCGGACAATGAATGGGCACCGAAGTGCAGGAAAAGTCACTGAGGCGATCCAGGTAATGTTCGCCGCAATCGATCAGGGTTGGCCGGGCTTCCACCAGCGCAGTGCCGAGGGCATTGGTGCCCCGGGCGGCTTCACTCCAGCAGGCACCGAGGGTAATGTCCTGCAGGCCGCTGCCCTTGAGGCGGTCGGCGCGCCCTTCGACAGCAAGAATGGTGGCATCGGAATTGGCCAGGATGATCAAGCCATCCTTGCCCTGACGCTCGGCCAGATAATCGATGGCCGGCAGTGCAGCGTCGATCAGCAAGCGATTGCTCGCCAGCAAGACATCCACGCTCGTGCTCGATCCCAGTGCCAGTTCATGCTTGGCATTGAAATGCACACCATGGCTGAGACTGCGCCGCCACGAAGCATCGATTTCCGCCCGCAGGACGCCGTCCGGCACTTCGCCTTCCAGATGCAGCTTTTCCCTGGCCAGCCGGGCTTCGCGATGCAGTTTGGGGGAGTTTGTTTTTATTAGCGTCATCAAGCGCTCCGGGTCATCCGCCCTGCGCCTTCAAACATCGGCGCCCTGGAGCAATCTTTACGTTAACGTCAGGGCAATGGCAAGTGCCGTAGGGCGCTTGTGTTCCGCCAGCTGGCACAGCTTCACACGTGGGGATCGCCGGGAGCTTTACCGGGTGTAGCGTATTGCGGCTTGAGATGACCGTCCTGATCGAGCAGCCATGCGTCCATGATCTGCCGCACCACAGGTCCTGCAACCCGGCCACCGGCTTCACCGTTTTCGATCATGACCGAAATTACGATCTTCGGGTGTTCTGCCGGGGCGAACCCGACGAACAAGGCATTGTCGCGGTTGCGCTCACGGGTCTTCTCGCGGTTATAGCGCTCGCCCTGCTTGATCGCCACCACTTGCGCGGTGCCGCTTTTGCCGGCGATGCGATACTGCGCGCCTGCCGCTGCGGCGCGTGCAATTCCGCGCGAGTCGTGCATGACCATCTGCATACCGTGGTTTACCTGCTCCCAGTCACGGGGGTCCTTGAGCAGAATGTTTGGCATCGGGTGTTCGTCCACCGGTGCAACACCGTCCACGGTCATCGCCAGATGCGGTCGGTTCCACACCCCTTTGTTGGCGATCAGCGCCGTCGCCTGGGCCAACTGCAGTGGTGTGACCTGCATGTAGCCCTGGCCGATACCGAGGATGACCGTCTCCCCCGGGAACCAAGGCTGACGGCGCGTGGCGCGCTTCCAGGCCTGGGATGGCATCAACCCTGACGACTCTTCGTACATATCCAGGGAAACTTTCTCACCCAGGCCAAACATTGCCATGTAGTCGTGTAAACGATCGATGCCCAGCTTGTGCGCCAGGTCATAGAAGTAGGTGTCGTTGGACCGCATGATCGCCGCATCCATATCCACCCAACCGTCGCCGCTGTGGTTCCAGTTGCGGTACTTGTGATCGAAATCCGGGAGCTGGTAGTAACCCGGATCAAAGACTCGGGTCTGTGGCGTGACAACGCCGGCGTCGAGTCCGGCAATCGCGACTTCAGGCTTGATGGTCGAGCCCGGTGCGTAGAGGCCGCGCAGCACTCGGTTGAACAGCGGCCGGTCGATCGAGTCACGCAGCGTCGAGTATTCCTTGGCGCTGATACCGGTGACGAACAGGTTCGGATCGAAACTTGGATTGCTGACCATGGCCAACACTTCGCCGGTCGAAGGATCCAGTGCGACGACTGAGCCGCGGCGATCACCCAAGGCTTGTTCCGCGGCTTCCTGGAGCTTGACGTCGAGACTCAGGACAATGTTTTCCCCAGGAACCGGATCGGTGTGCTTGAGCACGCGCAGGACACGACCCTGGGCATTGGTTTCGACTTCCTCGTAACCGACATGGCCGTGCAGCTGTGACTCGTAGAATTTTTCGATCCCGGTCTTGCCGATGGATTGGGTGCCACGATACTCAACCGTATCCAGCGCCTTGGATTCTTTCTCGTTGATACGTCCTACGTAGCCAACCGAATGAGCGAAGTGCTCGCCGAGCGGGTAGTGTCGAACGAACTGCGGCTCGACATCCAGGCCCGGTAAGCGGAACTCGTTGACCGCGAGCACCGCGATCTGCTCTTCATTCAATTCATAGAACAGCGTTACGGGCACGAACGGGTGGCGTGCTTGTTTCATCGCCTTGTCGAACAGCGTGCGGTCTTCAGCGGGCAAATGCAGAAGGTTGACCACCTCATCCAGCTCTTCATTGACGTCGGTAGCGCGTTCGCGGGTGATGGTCAGGTTGTAGCTGGGCCGATTGTCCGCGAGCACCACGCCATTGCGGTCATAGATCAAGCCACGGGTAGGCGTGATCGGCAGGACATGGACGCGATTGTTCTCCGAAATCGTGGAGTGATAGTCGAATTCGACGACCTGCAGCACGTACAAACGCACCACCAATGCACAGGTAATCGCGACGACGAAAAAAGCACAAGCCATCAGTCTTTTGTTGACCAGACGGGATTCTTTTTCGTGGTCTTTGATCGGGATGGGGCCGGGCATTTCTCAAGCAACTCTGTGAAAAAAGATACCGATCCCTAAGCTTGGAAACAGTCCGTAAAAAACGAGCTGCACCATACCAAAACTGCTAAGTCACTTTCGTGTAACTTTATTTAACTTGTAACGGACATGCATTTCCCCGGGTACTTTTCGCCAGGCAAAACAAAACCCCAACTGCTTTCGCAATTGGGGTTTCGGAATTTAATCTT
>NZ_RCNW01000156.1:0-1199 GCF_004307605.1 Pseudomonas sp. Sample_24 | reverse complement strand
GATGTCTGGTTCAACCCGCCACCGATTCCGATGACCACCGAAGAAATGGACTACGTCTTCGGCATGCCTTACGCGCGCGTTCCGCACCCGGCGTACGGCAAGGAGAAAATCCCGGCCTACGACATGATTCGCTTCTCGGTGAACATCATGCGTGGCTGCTTCGGCGGCTGCACCTTCTGCTCGATCACCGAGCACGAAGGCCGGATTATCCAGAACCGTTCCCATGAGTCGATCATTCGCGAAATCGAAGAGATTCGCGACAAGGTCCCGGGCTTTACCGGCGTGATCTCCGACCTCGGTGGCCCGACCGCGAACATGTACCGCATCGCCTGCAAGAGCCCGGAAATCGAATCCGCGTGCCGCAAGCCCTCGTGCGTGTTCCCCGGCATCTGCCCGAACCTGAACACCGACCACTCGGCGTTGATCCAGTTGTACCGCAGCGCCCGTGAGTTGCCGGGTGTGAAGAAGATCCTGATCGCTTCCGGCTTGCGCTACGACCTCGCGGTCGAGTCGCCGGAGTACGTCAAAGAACTGGTGACCCACCACGTCGGCGGTTACCTGAAGATCGCCCCGGAACACACCGAGGAAGGTCCGCTCAACCAGATGATGAAACCGGGCATCGGCAGCTATGACAAGTTCAAGCGCATGTTCGAGAAGTACTCCAAGGAAGCGGGCAAAGAGCAGTACCTGATTCCATATTTCATCGCCGCCCACCCGGGCACCACCGATGAAGACATGATGAACCTGGCCCTGTGGCTCAAGGGCAACGGTTTCCGTGCCGACCAGGTGCAGGCGTTCTACCCGTCGCCGATGGCCACTGCCACCGCGATGTACCACTCGGGCAAGAACCCGCTGCGCAAGGTCACCTACAAGTCTGACGCGGTGACCATCGTCAAGAGCGAAGAGCAGCGTCGTCTGCACAAGGCGTTCTTGCGTTATCACGACCCGAAAGGCTGGCCGATGTTGCGTGAAGCGCTGACTCGCATGGGCCGCGCCGACCTCATCGGGCCGGGCAAGAATCAGTTGATCCCACTGCACCAGCCGTCGACCGACAGCTACCAGAGTGCCCGTCGCAAGAACTCGACGCCGGCCGGCAGCCACAAGGTTGCAGGGGAAAAGACCACCAAGATCCTCACCCAGCACACCGGCCTGCCACCGCGCGCCAGCGATGGCGGCAACCCGTGGGACAAGCGTGAACA
>NZ_RCNW01000485.1:0-1200 GCF_004307605.1 Pseudomonas sp. Sample_24 | reverse complement strand
TCTCGAGCACACCGCCGATCGCGTGACGCAGTGCGGCGTTCTGCTCGGGATCCTCACTGGCAAAAATGTTTTTGCCATCTTTGTCGAGAATCGAGATGTGGACGTGCAGCCCGTTGCCCGCCTGGCCCGGGTAAGGCTTGGCCATGAAGGTGGTGTCCATTTCATGGTCGTAGGCGATGTTCTTGATCAGGCGCTTGAGCAGGACGGCGTAATCGCAGGCCTTGATCGGGTCGGCCACGTGGTGCAGGTTCACTTCGAACTGCGCCGGGGCACTTTCCTTGACGATGGCGTCGGCCGGGATGCCTTGCTCTTTTGCACCTTCCAGAATGTCCTGGAGGCAGTCGACGTACTCGTCGAGGTCGTCGATCAGGTAGACCTGTGTCGAATGCGGGCGTTTGCCGGAAATCGGCGAGCGGGGCGGTTGCGGACGACCGTTCACGTTCTCCTGGTCGATCAGGTAGAACTCCAGTTCGAACGCGGCGCAGATGGTCAGGCCCATCTCATCGAACTTGGTCACCACCTGTCGCAGCACTTCACGCGGGTCGGCGAAGAAAGGGTCACCTTCGAGTTCGTGCATGGTCATCAACAGTTGCGCGGTCGGGCGCTTCTGCCATGGCTCGTTGCACAGGGTATCGGGAATTGGATAGCAGATTCGGTCAGCATCACCGATGTCCAGGCCCAGGCCGGTGCTTTCCACCGTAGAGCCATTGATATCCAGAGCAAATAGAGAGGCCGGCAGGTTGATGCCTTTCTCGTAAACCTTGTGGAGGCTGGTGCGTTCGATGCGCTTGCCGCGCACCACACCATTCATATCCGCAATCAGAAGGTCAACGTACAGAACCTCAGGATGTTCCTTAAGGAACGCGTTCGCTTCGTTAAGCTGAACGGCACGCGGGGGTACCGACATGATGCAACACCTTTGTTGTTAAAAATATCAATCATTGATCTTTTCGGTTTCCAGTCAACCCGAACGGCATGCCGAAGTCAAGCGAGGCCTTTTTTGCCCTAAAAAAGCGCTCGTGTGGCTTTTTTGAGGCACTTTGGGGCGTTTTTATGCCCTTGGCCTCTATGGCGCCCGCGGGCTTGAGCGGGCCGTGTTGTATTTTTTACGGGGGTGTTGTGTAAAAAAATGAACAAGGCTAAGCTCGAATCAAACCCATAACAGCAATAATACCGGGGTGCTTCATGTCTCGCCTGCCG
>NZ_RCNW01000074.1:0-7826 GCF_004307605.1 Pseudomonas sp. Sample_24 | reverse complement strand
TGTCCTTGAAGCCACGAACCGAGTTGAAACCACCAGCATAGTAGTTTTCATAGAATGGCAAGCCGTCGGTCGAACCGTAGCCATCGCCATAACCCAGTTCGGTATGCAGGCGCATGGTGTAGTTCTCGCTCAATGGCTGGAACAGTTGGCCACGGTAGTCGAGCTTGAAGAACGACAGATCGCTGCCCGGTGTTGTGGTTTCCAGTACCAGGCTCTGGGAATGGCCACGTGTCGCCAGTACGCCCTTGTTCAACGTGGACTCGGACCAACCGGCCGAAGCCTTGAAGTTCAGGTACTTGTCGCCTTCCTGCTCAACGAAGTCGAAGATCTCGTCAACGGTGTAGACACCGGTCTTGATTTCGTCCTGTTGAGCCGTCAGACCGAAGGTCAGACGCGAAGTCTCGCTGATCGGGTAGCCGACGCTGACGCCCGCGCCCAGGCTGTCTACGGAGTAGCTGGCCACGTCGACGTCGAGGTCGTCGTAGTCGGTGGTGCGATAGAAAGCGTTGTAACCCAGGCTTACACCATCAGCAGTCCAGTAGGGGTCGACATAACCGAAGTTATAGCGGCTCTGGTATTCGCTGCGGGTCAAGCCGATGCTGACCTTGTTACCGGTACCGAGGAAGTTGTTCTGGGTGATCGAACCACCAAGGATCAGGCCCGCGCTCTGGGCGAAACCGACACTGGCGGTAATCGAACCGGAAGCTTGCTCTTCCACACTGTAGTTGACGTCGACCTGGTCATCGACACCCGGCACAGCCGGCGTCTCGACGTTGACTTCCTTGAAGAAGCCCAGACGTTCCAGACGGGTCTTGGACTGGTCGATCAGATAGGTCGACGCCCAGCCACCTTCCATCTGACGCATTTCACGACGCAGCACTTCGTCTTCGGACTTGGTGTTGCCGCGGAAGTTGATGCGGTTCACGTAGGCACGCTTGCCCGGATCGACCGCGAAGGTGATGTCTACGGTGTGGTCTTCATCGTGAGGCTGTGGCACGCCGTTGACGTTGGCGAAGGTATAGCCTTCGTTACCCAGTCGACGGGTGATCAGTTCGGAAGTGGTGGTCATCAGCTTGCGCGAGAATACCTGGCCTTTCTGTACCAGCAGCAGGGACTTGACCTGGTCTTCCGGCACCTTCAGATCGCCGCTCAGTTTCACATCACGAACGGTGTACTTGTCGCCTTCGTTGATGTTGACGGTGATGTAGACGTGTTTCTTGTCCGGCGTGATGGACACCTGGGTCGAAGCGATATCCATGTTGATATAGCCACGGTCCAGGTAGTAGGAACGCAGACGTTCCAGGTCACCGGAAAGCTTTTCACGGGCGTACTTGTCATCGTTCTTGAAGAACGACAGCCAGTTGGTGGTCTTGAGTTCGAACAGGTCGATCAGGTCTTCGTCAGGGAAGACGGTGTTGCCCACCACGTTGATGTGCTGGATCGCCGCAACGGTGCCTTCGTTGATGTTGACCTTCAGGCCGACGCGGTTACGCGGCTGCGGCACCACTTCGGTGTCGACGGTAGCGGAATAGCGGCCCTGAGCGACGTACTGGCGCTGCAGTTCATTACGCACGCCCTCGAGGGTGGCACGCTGGAAGATTTCGCCTTCGGCCAGACCGGACTGCTTCAAGCCCTTCATCAGGTCTTCAGTGGAGATCGCCTTGTTACCTTCGATCTCGATACTGGCAACCGACGGACGCTCGACTACCGTAATGACAAGGACGTTGCCATCGCGGCCCAGCTGGATATCTTGAAAGAACCCGGTTTTGAACAGCGCACGAGTGGATTCCACCAGGCGACGATCATCCGCCTGTTCACCGACGTTCAACGGCAAAGCACCAAAGACGCTACCCGCGGAGACCCGCTGGAGGCCATTGACGCGAATATCAGAGATAGTGAAGGACTCGGCGTGAACTTCGGCGATCATCAATACGGTGAGAACCGCAGTTAGCAGCAGACGTTTCATGAAGTCCTTTCTTATTCCAACTGGCAATAAACAAACTGCCGCAAAATGCGGCAGATTCGCAATTCAGCGAAGCGTTACAGTCGACCCAGATCGTTGACCAGAGCAAGCAACATCACCCCGACCACCAAACTGATACCGATCTGTATCCCCCAACCTTGCACCCGATCCGACAAGGGACGACCACGCGCCCACTCGATCAGATAAAACAACAAATGCCCCCCATCCAGCACAGGAATGGGCAGCAAATTCAGAACCCCCAGGCTAATACTCAGATAAGCAAGGAAATTCAGGAAATCAGCAACACCCGACTGGGCCGAAGCGCCCGCCACTTTAGCAATGGTTATCGGTCCACTCAAGTTTTTTACCGAGAGCTCACCGAACAACATTTTCTTCAGTGAATCGAGAGTCAGCAGGCTCATGGTCCAGGTGCGTTTGGCCCCTTCGCCAATTGCGGCCAGAGGCCCGTAACTAACCTCGCGGATCATTTCCGGCGGCCAGTCGACCGCTTTCACCCCAGCCCCAAGGTAGCCATTGGGCGCCTTGCTCTCGCCGCGGGCAGCGAGCGTCACCGGGACGTCGATTTGAGCACCATCGCGCTCAACCCGCAGCATGATTTTGGTATCAGGACGCAAACGCACGGTGTCGACCACCTGCTGCCAGTCGTCCAGCGACTTGCCATCGAGCGCCAGCAAGCGGTCACCCATTTTCAGCCCGGCGGCCTGCGCCGGACCTTTTGGATCCAGTTCAGCCAGGACCGGCGGCAGTGCCGGACGCCACGGACGAATCCCCAGCGAACGGATCGGATCCGGTTCATCAGCACCCTTGAGCCATTTGTCCAAAGCCAGCTCACGAGGCGAATCCATCGAAGAGCCCTGATCGCGAACCAGCACTTGCAATGAACCGCTCTCCCCAAGGCGACGGACCAATTGCAAATTCACCGCCGCCCAACCGGAGGTCGGTTCGCCGTCGATGGAAATGATCTCCTGACCAGCAGTCAAGCCCGCCCTGGCGGCGATACTGCCGGACTCCACGGCGCCGATGACCGGGCGCACCTGCTCGCTGCCGAGCATGGCCAACACCCAGAAAAACACTAACGCCAACAGAAAGTTGGCAATAGGGCCGGCCGCCACGATAGCAATACGCTGGCGAACCGACTTGCGATTGAAGGATTGATCGACCTGATCAGCCGGAACCTCGCCCTCACGCTCATCGAGCATTTTTACGTAGCCACCCAGCGGGATGGCAGCCACCACGAACTCGGTGCCTTGCTTGTCGTGCCAGCGCAGGAGCGGCATGCCGAAGCCTACGGAGAAACGCAGCACTTTGACCCCACAGCGACGCGCGACCCAGAAATGGCCGAACTCGTGGAAGGTAACCAGCACACCCAAAGCCACCAGGGTGCCGACAATCATATAGAGCGCGCTCATCTACTTTCTCCGCATTCCTATCCGGTGCCGCATGGGCCAACGCGTTGCAGCACTCACCGCCCGTGACGACTCAACCACTGTTCAGCCAGCAGACGCGCTTTCGCATCCGCGGTGAACACTGCCTCAAGATCATCGACTGCCACTACAGGCTCAAGATTCAAGGTTTCTTCGATGATACTCGCGATTTCCGGGTAACGAACCCGTCCGTCGAGAAACGCGGCCACAGCTACCTCATTCGCAGCATTGAGCATCGCCGGAGCACTGTTGCCCGCCTCTGCCGCCAGCCGCGCCAGACGCAGGCAAGGGAAGCGCTCTTCATCCGGTGCCTGGAAATCCAGGCGTGCGATGGCAAACAAGTCCAGCGGCGGCACCCCTGAATCGATCCGCTCCGGCCAGGCCAGCGCGTTGGCGATCGGCGTGCGCATGTCCGGGTTACCCAATTGCGCCAAAACCGAACCATCGATGTAGTCGACCAGCGAATGAATCACGCTTTGCGGGTGAATCACCACCTCGACCTGGGATGGCTTGGCATCGAACAGCCAACAGGCCTCGATCAGCTCAAGCCCCTTGTTCATCATGCTGGCCGAATCGACCGAAATCTTGCGCCCCATCGACCAGTTAGGGTGGGCGCACGCTTGCTCAGGTGAAACATGCGCCAACTCAGCCATGGGCGTCTGTCGGAACGGACCACCGGAGGCCGTCAGTAAAATCCGACGTACACCGACCGAGCTCAGACCCCGTGCAAAATCCACTGGCATGCATTGGAAGATCGCATTGTGCTCACTGTCGATCGGCAGCAATACCGAGCCACTTTTACGCACCGCCTGCATGAATAACGCACCGGACATGACCAGCGCTTCTTTGTTGGCGAGGAGAATCTTCTTGCCTGCCTCGACCGCTGCCAGCGTCGGGCGCAGCCCTGCCGCACCGACAATGGCCGCCATGACTGCATCCACTTCAGGATCGGCAGCCACCTGACACAAGCCTTCCTCCCCCACCAGCACCCGGGTCGACAGGCCTGCCGCACGCAAATCATCCTGCAAGCTGCGTGCAGCGCCAGCTTCCGGCACAACAGCAAATCGTGGCGTATGCCGCACGCACAATGCCAGCAATTCACTCAAACGAGTGAATCCGCTCAGGGCATAGGCTTGATAGCGCTCGGGATGGCGAGCGATGACGTCGAGGGTGCTCAAACCGATCGAGCCGGTCGCCCCCAGAACGGTAATCTGCTGGGGACGGCTCATGGTGCCGCCATCCACAACAGCACGGCGAATACGGGAATGGCTGCCGTCAGGCTGTCAATCCGGTCCAGCACGCCGCCATGCCCCGGCAGCAGATTGCTGCTGTCCTTGATCCCGGATTGGCGCTTGAACATGCTTTCGGTCAAATCGCCCACGACCGAAATAAACACGATCACGGCGGCGCAGATCAGGCCCTTGAACAGCTCGGCAACGGTCCAGTCACGCACAAAGCCGACAATCACGGTGATGACCAGACTCAAGGCCAGGCCGCCATAGACACCTTCCCAACTCTTGCCAGGACTGACTTGCGGTGCCAGCTTGCGCTTGCCGAAAGCCCGGCCGGAAAAGTAGGCGCCGATATCAGCCCCCCAGACCAGCACCATCACCGCCATGATCAGCCAGTTGCCCAAAGGCTGCTGCTTGATCTGAACCAGGCCTTGCCAGGCCGGCAGCAAGATCAGCAGGCCGATCATCAGCTTGCAGGCCGCGCTGGCCCAATGCTCGCTGGAGCGCGGGTACGTCAGCACCAGATAGGTTGCAACGCCCCACCACAGTACCGAAGCCCCCAGCACCCAAGGTGCAAGCCCGGGCAGGATGTACATGATAAACAGCATCAACGCGACGACAGCGGCATAGGCAACGCGTGCAGGCTGGGCAGTGAAGCCCGCCAGACGCGCCCATTCCCAGGCACCGAGGGTCACGACCAGCCCGATGAACAGCGCAAAACCGGAGCCCTCGAGCAGGAAAAACCCGCCCAAGGCAATCGGCAGCAGGATCAGCGCGGTGATGATTCGTTGTTTAAGCATTAAACCCGGGCTCCAGCCTCGACCTGCTCGCTCGTTTTACCGAAGCGACGCTGGCGGGATGCGAAATCGGCCAGTGCATTACGCATGGCATCGTGTTTGAAGTCCGGCCAGAACAGGTCGGAGAAATACAACTCGGCGTAAGCCAGCTGCCACAGCAGGAAGTTGCTGATGCGATGCTCGCCACCGGTACGGATGCACAAGTCCGGCAACGGCAGGTCGCCGGTCGCCAGACAGGTTTGCAGCAAATCCGGGGTGATGTCTTCCGGACGCAGGTGCCCGGCCTGGACTTCACGCGCCAGACGCTGGGCGGCCTGCGCGATATCCCACTGACCACCGTAGTTGGCCGCGATCTGCAGGACGAAACGGTTGGCGCCCGCGGTCATGGTTTCGGCTTCACGCATGGCAGCCTGAAGCTCCGGATGAAAGCGCGAACGATCACCGATGATACGCAGGCTGATGTTGTTGTCGTTGAGGCGCTTGGCCTCACGACGCAATGCCTTGAAGAACAGATCCATCAAGGCACTGACCTCATCGGCCGGGCGCTGCCAGTTCTCACTGGAGAACGCAAACAGGGTCAAGACCTCGACCCCCGACTCCGCACATACCTCGATGACCGCACGAACCGCATCGACACCCGCTTTATGCCCGGCGACACCCGGCATAAAGCGTTTTTTCGCCCAGCGATTATTACCATCCATGATGATCGCGACATGGCGCGGCACCGCGGTGGGCGCAATCTGCTTGGTCTTTTCCATGAAAACTCGACCCTTATACGGCCATCAGGTCTTTTTCTTTCTGCGCCAGATCCGCGTCGATTTTAGCCACGAACTTCTTGGTCAGATCATCGATTTCGCCAGTGGCGCGACGCTCTTCGTCTTCGCTGATCTCTTTTTCCTTGACCAGGTCCTTGAGCTGGCTGTTCGCATCACGACGGATGTTGCGCACGGCAACACGGGCGTCTTCTGCAACATCGCGAGCCTGCTTGGTGAAGCCCTTGCGGGTTTCTTCAGTCAGGGCCGGCATGGAGATCAGCAGCAACTCACCCAGGTTGGTCGGGTTGAGGTTCAGGCCGGCGCTACCGATTGCCTTGTCGACAGCACCCAGCATGTTGCGCTCGAAGGCAACGACTTGCAGGGTGCGCGCATCTTTGACGGTGATGTTGGCGACTTGCTTGATCGGCGTGTCGGAGCCGTAGTAAGGCACCATCACACCTTCCAGAATGCTTGGGTGCGCCTGGCCGGTACGGATACGGCCGAAGTTGTGCGCCAGCGATTCCACGGATTTCTGCATGCGCTCTTGAGCGTCTTTCTTGATTTCGTTGATCATTGTTGAACTTCCTCGATCAGGGTTCCTTCAGCGCCACCATGTACGATATTAAGCAGGGCGCCGGGTTTGTTCATGTTAAATACGCGCAGCGGCATCTTGTGATCGCGGCACAGGCAGATGGCCGTCAGATCCATCACACCCAGCTTGCGATCCAGCACTTCATCGTAGGTCAGATGATCGAACTTCTCGGCGTGCGGGTCTTTGAATGGATCTGCGGTGTACACACCATCGACCTTGGTTGCCTTGAGTACGACATCAGCGTCGATTTCGATTGCGCGCAGGCAGGCAGCCGAATCCGTAGTAAAGAACGGGTTACCAGTACCGGCCGCGAAAATCACGACTTCCTTGGAGTTCAGGTGACGCATGGCTTTGCGGCGATCGTAGTGATCGGTCACACCTACCATGGAAATGGCCGACATCACGATGGCGGAGATATTGGCACGTTCAAGCGCATCGCGCATGGCCAGAGCGTTCATCACAGTGGCCAGCATGCCCATGTGGTCGCCCGTTACCCGATCCATGCCGGCCGCGCTCAGCGCCGCACCGCGGAACAGGTTGCCACCGCCGATCACCAGACCGACCTGCACACCGATGCCGACCAGTTGGCCGACTTCCAGCGCCATGCGATCCAGGACTTTCGGATCGATCCCGAACTCTTCCGAGCCCATCAGGGCCTCGCCGCTAAGTTTGAGTAGAATGCGTTTATAGCGAGCCTGATAACCACTGCCCTGCTGAGCCATTGCGAATCTCTCCTGCGGCGTATTTTAAAAAATTCTTTGCGAGCTGTTTTCAGCTGGCGTTCACTCTAGCTTGGCGCTGCTTCAGCGCCATCGGAACATGGCTTTGTAAGCCAGTTCCAAAGGGAAACCAATAAAAATTGGCAGCCCATCTGAAAAGAGGCTGCGCGCGTGAGCGGGCAGCCTCTTCAGGGCGACAGTTAAAAAACCGTCTTATTGCTTGGCAGCAGCCAGTTGGGCAGCAACTTCTTCTGCGAAGTTGTCCACTGGCTTCTCGATGCCTTCGCCTACTTTGAAGTAGGTGAAGGAAACGATTTCAGCAC
>NZ_RCNW01000444.1:0-1208 GCF_004307605.1 Pseudomonas sp. Sample_24 | reverse complement strand
CTGCCCAAGCCAGTGCCGAAGTTTGAAATCTTCGTCTACTCGCCACGCGTCGAAGGCGTACACCTGCGCTTCGGCAACGTTGCCCGCGGCGGTCTGCGCTGGTCCGACCGGGAAGAAGACTTCCGGACCGAAGTCCTCGGCCTGGTAAAAGCCCAACAAGTGAAGAACTCGGTCATCGTGCCGGTGGGGGCGAAGGGCGGCTTCCTGCCGCGTCGCCTGCCACTGGGCGGCAGCCGTGACGAGATCGCCGCCGAAGGTATCGCGTGCTACCGCATCTTCATTTCCGGTCTGTTGGACATCACCGACAACCTCAAGGACGGCGCGCTGGTGCCACCGGCCAACGTCGTGCGTCATGACGACGATGACCCGTACCTGGTGGTGGCGGCGGACAAGGGCACTGCAACCTTCTCCGACATCGCCAACGGCATCGCCATCGACTATGGCTTCTGGCTGGGCGATGCGTTCGCGTCCGGTGGTTCTGCCGGTTACGACCACAAGAAAATGGGCATCACCGCCAAGGGCGCGTGGGTTGGCGTTCAGCGTCACTTCCGCGAACGCGGCATCAATGTCCAGCAAGACAGCATCACCGTAGTGGGCGTCGGCGACATGGCCGGTGACGTGTTCGGTAACGGCTTGTTGATGTCCGACAAGCTGCAACTGGTCGCCGCGTTCAACCACCTGCACATCTTCATCGACCCGAACCCGAATCCGGCGACCAGCTTCGCCGAGCGTCAGCGTTTGTTCGACCTGCCGCGTTCGGCCTGGTCGGACTACGACACCAGCATCATGTCCGAAGGTGGCGGTATCTTCTCGCGCAGCGCGAAGAGCATCGCGATCTCCCCGCAAATGCAGGAACGCTTCGACATCAAGGCCGACAAGCTGACCCCGACCGAACTGTTGAACGCCTTGCTCAAGGCGCCGGTGGATCTGTTGTGGAACGGCGGTATCGGCACTTACGTCAAGGCCAGCAGCGAAAGCCACGCCGATGTCGGCGACAAGGCCAACGATGCACTGCGCGTGAACGGCAACGAACTGCGCTGCAAAGTCGTGGGCGAGGGCGGTAACCTCGGCATGACCCAACTGGGTCGTGTGGAATTCGGTCTCAATGGCGGCGGTTCCAACACCGACTTCATCGACAACGCCGGTGGCGTGGACTGCTCCGACCACGAAGTGAACATCAAGATCCTGCTGAACGAAGTGGTTCAGGC
>NZ_RCNW01000423.1:0-7874 GCF_004307605.1 Pseudomonas sp. Sample_24 | reverse complement strand
ACGCTTTGGGCGTTTCCACCGCCTCCACCAACAAGACCCTGAAAGTCGAAGCGCCTGCTGCACGCAGCGCGGGTATCAAGGTCAAGTCGGTGGCTGAACTGGTCGAGAAACTGAAAAACGAAGCGAAGGTAATCTAAATGACTATCTTGGTTATTGCTGAACACGACAATAAAGTGCTGGCCCCGGCCACGCTGAACACCGTTGCTGCCGCTGCCAAAATCGGCGGCGACATCCACGTGCTGGTTGCAGGCCAAGGCGCTGGCGCCGTGGCTGAAGCCGCTGCGAAAATCGCGGGCGTGAGCAAGGTGCTGAACGCTGACAATGCCGCTTACGCGCATCAGCTGCCGGAAAACATCGCGCCACTGGTTGCTGAACTGGGCAAGGGCTACAGCCATATCCTGGCTGCCGCCACTTCCAACGGCAAAAACATCCTGCCGCGCGTTGCCGCTGCACTGGACGTTGACCAGATCTCCGAGATCATCTCGGTAGAAAGCGCTGACACCTTCAAGCGTCCGATCTACGCCGGTAACGCCATCGCGACCGTTCAATCGAACGCTGCGGTCAAGGTCATCACCGTGCGTGCCACCGGTTTCGACCCGGTTGCCGCTGAGGGTGGTTCGGCTGCCATTGAAGCGGTTTCTGCTGCTCACGACGCTGGCATCTCCAGCTTCGTTGGCGAAGAACTGGCCAAGTCCGATCGTCCGGAACTGACCGCTGCCAAGATCGTCGTTTCCGGCGGCCGCGGCATGCAGAACGGCGACAACTTCAAACACCTGTACGCCCTGGCCGACAAGCTGGGCGCTGCCGTTGGTGCTTCGCGCGCCGCGGTCGACGCAGGTTTCGTACCCAACGACATGCAGGTCGGCCAGACCGGCAAGATCGTTGCGCCACAGCTGTACATCGCCGTCGGTATCTCCGGCGCGATCCAGCACCTGGCCGGCATGAAAGACTCCAAAGTGATCGTTGCGATCAACAAGGACGAAGAAGCGCCGATCTTCCAGGTGGCCGATTACGGTCTGGTGGCGGACTTGTTCGAAGCCATCCCTGAGCTGGAGAAGCTGGTCTAATCCGGCCGCTTCACTTATAAAGAGCCCGACCGTTTGGTCGGGCTTTTTTTTTGTATTTTTGCCCTGTAGAAGCGAGCCTGTCGAATCGTCGCACCGTCGCGATGGACGTCAACGATGACGTGGCGATCCTGGATACACGCGGTGCATTTGAGACCATCGCGAGCGGGCTCGCTCCTACAGGATATAAACGGTCTTAACCGGAGTGCATTGCCATGGATCTGCGTCTCGCGTGGAGTTTGCTGGGTTTGGCGCTGTTGCCCACGCTGTCCGTAGCAGCAGGCAAGTGCGAGCGCCTGGTTGTGACCGGTAGCCCCGATGCGCCGCCGTATCTGTGGCAAGACCCGGAAAACCCCAAACATCTGATCGGCGCAAGTGTCGATCTTTTGCAGCAAGTGGCAGGGGAGTTGGGCATCAAGGTCGAGGTGCTTTACGCCGGCAAACGTTCACAGGCGCTGGATGAAGTTCGCAGTGGTCGTATGGATATGCTGGCCGACGCTCCATTGACAGTCAGTGAACTGGAGTCCCTGGATTACATTCATCCACCCTTGCTGGAAAACGATTATCTGGTCTGGACCCGCAAAGATTCGCCACTGGTCTACAACGACGTGCAGGACCTGCAAGGTCATCCTGGCGCTTTGTCGGAAAAGTCTCGCTTGACCCAGGCTTTTGGCACATTTGCCGAGCAGAAATTGACGCTTACCCGCACAGCCAATTTGACTCAGGCCTTTCAGAAACTACTCCTGGGCGAGGTGGAATTTGTCCTGGCCGGACGTTACTCCGGCATGGCGATGGCGCAGACATTGGGCATGGTCAACGACCTGATCGGCCGAGCGCAACCGGTCGACAGACCCGGGCTGTTTCTGGCGGTTTCCCATAACTCGGCATGCAACGATCCCTGGTTGCGCGGACAGCTGGCCAAAAAGATGACAGAATTGCCCGCGTCCGGGCTGACGGAGGCTGTGCTGTTGCGCAATATCGAGCGCTGGAACGCTCAACGTTCTCAACGGCAGAAACAACCTGTCAGCGCCCCAAAACTGTAGGGATTTTTAGTGAGTATTCGACCTCTTTTCGCTGCCCTGGCCATTCTGGCTCTGGCGGGTTGTGCAGCCGATCCGGCGCCGAATGAACAAATGCG
The DNA here is from genome assembly GCF_004307605.1 of Pseudomonas sp. Sample_24. NCBI lineage: Bacteria > Pseudomonadati > Pseudomonadota > Gammaproteobacteria > Pseudomonadales > Pseudomonadaceae > Pseudomonas > Pseudomonas sp. Sample_24. The sequence goes on along the minus strand of NZ_RCNW01000423.1, from coordinate 5,672 downwards.
CCTCACCGAACAGGCGCTCGAACAAGCCAAGGCTGTGGGCGCAACGGCCGACGACGTGCCGGAAATGAAGCTGGCGCAAGACAAGTTCAAGCGAGCCAAGGGCAGCATGGACGACCAGTCCTACAAGAATGCGCGGATGCGGGCCGAGCAGGCCGAGCTGGATGCGCGTCTGGCTGAGGCTCGGGTCTTGACCCTCAAGAGCGAGGAACAGTTGGACGTACTCAACACCCGCATCACTCGTCTGCGCAAGCAGTTGGGAGATGCCCAATGAACCTCAAGTCAACAGTGCTCGGTGGTTTGATTCTGGCTGGATGCGCGAGCCTCTACGGTTGCGCCGGTCAGCACAGCGAGGCGGCGTTGCAGCAGGCCGGTAGCGATTTCCAGAAGGTCAAGGAAGACTCCAATGTGCTGCGAATCGCGCCCAAGGATGTGATTCGTGCCGGTGAATCCCTGGCACGTGCCGACCGTCTGTCCACTTACTGGGGCAGTGGTTCTGACGTGGTGCATTACGCGTATCTGAGCCAGCGCTACAGCGAAATTGCCCGCGAGCACACCAATCAGGTGCTTAACGAAGAGCGTGCAGCCAAGCTCGAACTGGAGCGTCAGCGTCTGCAATTGGCCTTGCGCGAATCCAAGCTGCTCAGTGTGCAGCAGCAGGGCAAATGGCTTGAAGAGCAGATCGTGGCCTTGGCCACGACGCAGACTGACCGTGGCCTGGTGATGACCCTGGGCGATGTGCTGTTCGATACCGGTCAGGCAGAGCTGAAGAGCTCCGCCAACCGCGTAGTGTTGAAGATCGTGCAGTTCCTGCAGCTCAACCCAAAACGCGTCGTGCGCATCGAAGGCTATGCCGACAGTACCGGCGGCAAACAGGAAAACCTCAAGCTGTCCCGTGACCGTGCGCAATCGGTCGCTGATGTGTTGATGGACCTGGGCATCGATGACAAACGGATCAAAGTCGAAGGTTATGGCGATGAATACCCGGTAGATGCGAACGCCTCCGAAAGGGGCCGTGCGCAGAACCGCAGGGTGGAAATTGTGTTCTCCGACGAAAAGGGCCAGCTCGGCGCCGCCCGCTAAAGGGTTGCGTTACTGGAAAGCCCGGCCTGCCAGACAGCGCCGGGTTTTTTTATGCCTGCCAGATACCCCGCAAAAACAGTACAGTTTTTGCTGACACTGCACTGTACTGTCGACTATTGTGACAACTGTCCCAGTACACTTCCAAACTGTTCCGGTATTGTTTCACACAAGAATAAAATGCCCGTGAAATCGAGTGCTGCGTCATGACCAATCTCTTGCTCTACCAACGTATTGCTCAGCAACTGGCCGAAGACATCCGCCGAGGTGTCTATCAGCCAGGGGAGCGCGTGCCTTCGGTGCGCAAGATGAGCTCGCAGCTCAATGTCAGCCATGCCACGGTTTTGCAGGCGTACGCCAATCTCGAGGATCAGGGCCTGATCCGCGCCCGACCGCAGTCCGGTTACTACGTGCACCAGACGCCGGCCCTGACCGCGCCAACCCCGGATATCGCCCGGGTCGAGCGTCCGGGTCTGGTTACGCGCAGCAGTATCATCCAGCAGGTGTTGGTCGAATCGCGCCGCGAAGGTGTGTTCCCTTTGGGCGCCGCCGTGCCGAGTGTCGATTATCTGCCGGTACGGGCACTGCATCAGCAATTGGCCAAAGTCACCCGATTCCATAGTCCTCGCGCGTTCAGCTACATGTTCAGTCCCGGTTTCGAACCGTTACGCCGACAGGTGGCAATCCGCATGCGCGATGCCGGTGTGGTGGTCGACCCTTCGGAAGTGGTTATCACCCACGGTTGCGTTGACGCCTTGCAGATGTCTCTGCGGGTGCTGACCCGGCCCGGCGATCTGATTGCCGCCGAGTCACCGACTTACTACGGTCTGTTGCAATTGGCCGACCTGCTGGGCCTCAAAGTCATCGAAATCCCTAGCGACCCGTCCACCGGCATGAGTCTCGAGGCCCTGCAACTGGCGGCCAACCAATGGTCGATCAAGGCCCTGGTACTGACCACCCGCCTGAGTAATCCGCTCGGTGGCACCATGCCCGAGGAGCGGCAGAAGCAGCTGCTGCGCCTGGCATCGGACTTCGATATCCAGATTGTCGAGGATGATATCTACGGCGAATTGATGTTCGAACAGGGGCGCACCAAATCCCTCAAGGCCTATGACCGCCTGGATCGGGTGATCTACTGTTCGAGTTTCTCCAAGACCCTGTCACCGGGCGTGCGCATTGGCTGGATGATCGCCGGCAAGTACCAACAGGAAATTCAGCGGTTGCAGACATTCAGCACTCACTCGGCCTGCAGCGTCACGCAGATGGGCATTGCCGCTTATCTGGAGAATGGTGGTTACGACCGCCATTTGCGCTACATCCGCCAGGAGTACCGCAAGAACCTCAGCGCCTTCCAGCTCGCGGTGCAGCAGCACTTCCCCGAGGGCACGCAAATGACGCGGCCGACGGGCGGCTTCATTTTGTGGGTGAGTCTGCCAGGGCGGGTCAACACCCAGGAATTGCACGTGCGTGCGTTGCAGCAAGGCATCAGCATCGCGCCGGGGCTGATTTTCAGTAACACCGAGCAATTCAATCACTGTATCCGTCTCAACTGCGGGATCCCGTGGAACCGCGAGGCCGAGCGCGCATTGATGACCCTGGGCATGCTGGCCACACAGCTTTGCCAGGAGATGGCCGGCGGCTTTTGATGTGGCGGGCAGGTTAATCCTGCCCACGCTTGTCATGGCGCCTGCAACAGGAGAGCATATGGCCCCGCTGTCGATTGCGCGATGTGCGCCGTTGGATCCATGAAATCGATTTTTTCTACCACCTGTTTGTTGATCTGCCTGTTCATCAGCGCTCAGCCGGTATTCGTTCTGGCCGCTTCTGTTCAAGAAAAGCCGGCAGCGAGCACTTCAACGAAAAAAGCGGCGCCCGCGAAAAAAACTGCACCGGTCCAGAAGAAAACGGCGGCGGTGAAAAAGCGCCCGCCGATTGCATCCAAGTCGAAACAGGCCAGTGAAGTGGTGAAAACCCAACTTCCTTCAGCCAACCTGGATCTAAGCCTGCCCAAGGATATGGTTGAGGAGCTTGATCCCGTCGGCACTGTGCCGTTGCCTAAGCGCGAACCTGTGTTACCACAAATGTTCGGTGACAAAAGCAGCCAGTTCCAGCTCAACGGTCGTTTGATCAGTAACGAAATGCAGTTGCAATTGCGTAATGAAGTACGCCATGAAGTCGACGGCGCGGCGCTGGAGTTTGAGTTCAAGCGATAAGTCGACTCTATTCGCAACCCGCAGGGCAGACGCTTTGTCGGAGACTGGGCGGTCACGCCTCCGTTCGGGTAAAAACCCATGGCAGGGTAATTTAAAACAACTGTTTTAGCGGTTACTCTGTGCCCCGTCCTTTTATACATTGCTCGTCGTGAGGTGCTTGTCGTCATGAAATGCCGTGAGGGCTGTGGCGCTTGTTGCATTGCCCCTTCCATCAGTTCGCCGATTCCCGGAATGCCACAAGGCAAAGCCGCGGGGGAGCGCTGCCTGCAATTGTCTGCCGACAATCTGTGCAATATTTTCGGCAAACCGGAGCGCCCGGCCGTGTGTTCGGCCTTCGAGGCCGACGTTGAGGTGTGTGGCAGCAGCAGTGAGGAAGCGATCAGGCTGATTGGCTGGTGGGAGCAGATGACGGCGGCGTAATGTGTCAACGAACGGAATTTCAACAATAAGGAATAACATTATGGGTTCGCTGCATCGTATCGCTGTGCTGTGTGGTTTGACGGCTGTATTGGCCACCTCGGTTGCACAGGCCGAAGATTGGAAAGTCGCCAAGAACGAAGACGGCATCAAGGTCTCCCTGAGTGAAGTGGCGGGTTCCGACTACAAGGCCTACCAGGGTGTGACCCTGATGAAGACCACAATGGCCAAGTTGCGCGCGCTGCAGGAAGACGTACCGGGTGCCTGCGCCTGGATTCACGAGTGCAAGAGCCAGAAGTTGCTCAAGCACGAAGGCGATCAGAGCTGGACCTACACCCAATTCAATACGCCATGGCCGGTGACCCCGCGTGACTCGGTGTTGCATGTCACCACCATCGAAGGTGCCGATGGCAGCCTGACCCGCAAGCTCGAGGGCGTGCCAACCTATCTTCCTGAAGAAAAAGGCTTTGTGCGCGTCGCCAGGATCGACGGTTTCTGGAAATTCGTTCCCAAGGGTGATCAGATCGAAGTGACCTACCAGGTACACACCGAGCCGGGAGGCAGCGTTCCATCAATGGTTGCGAACAAGTTCGTAGTGGACGCGCCGTTCAATACGCTGAAAAATCTCAAGGCCCGCGCCGAGAAGTAAAACGCGGCGCTTGCTGTCGCCGATCTACAGTGGGGGGCGCCGAGCCCAAAAACGGCGGCCACCTCAACACCTGTAGGAGCACGGCTTGCCGGCGATGACGGCGGCACGTTCAATATCCATGATGCCTGACATTCCGCCATCGCCAGCAAGCTGTGCTCCTACAGGAAATACGTCATTAGCCCGTCAGTCGCCATTGCAGCCTGCATTCAGCTCGAAACCTTTATTGTGTTTCCAGATATGCGTTGCACAAAATTTTCACAACGCCTCCAAGACAATTCGCCCGCGTCGAAATGACAGAAGAGTAATCAATGGCATTGCCGCCGTTGATCGTGCAACATTTGCGCACCGCGCAAGCCCCGGAGCCAGGAATTGGCCAAAAGAGGGCAAGGCGCCGCTGTACTTTGAAACTTCAACTTCCAATGGGTCCTAAAACGACATGGCAATCCCGGACGCCCTGAGTCAGCAGCGAGCTTCGAGTCGCCTGCTGCAACCGACCGTCAAATCGCATCTGGCCTACACGCTGCTGTGTGCCTTGGTGATGATGGTGATGTTTTCCGCATTGCGCCTTGCGCTGCTGGTCTACAACCGCGAAATGATCCTCGATACACCGGCCTCGACCTTTGTCGAAGCGTTCTCCAACGGTCTGCGTTTCGACCTGCGGCTGGTGGTCTACCTCAGTATCCCGTTGATCCTGGCGCTGTTCAGTGCGCGGGCCATGGCTGCACGCGGGTTCTTTCGCCTATGGCTGACCATTGCGTCCAGCATTGCGTTGTTCCTGGGCCTGATGGAGATGGACTTCTACCGAGAGTTCCACCAGCGCCTCAACGGCCTGGTCTTCCAGTACGTGAAGGAAGACCCGAAAACCGTGATGAGCATGCTCTGGTATGGTTTTCCGGTGGTTCGCTACCTGTTGGCCTGGGCCGTTGGCACCTGGCTCCTGAGCCTGGCGTTCAAGGGCGCGGACCGGGCGACCCGGCCTCGTGGCCCGTTCAGCGGCGGCAGCATCAGTACGCGCCAGGTTGCACCTTGGTACGCACGCCTCATGGTCTTCGTGGTCTGCCTGCTGATCTGCGTGGTCGCAGCCCGTGGCACCTTGCGCCAAGGCCCGCCGATGCGCTGGGGCGATGTGTACACCACCGATTCCAACTTCGCCAACCAATTGGGCCTCAACGGCACGCTTTCCCTGGTGGCGGCGGCGAAGAGCCGCATGTCCGAGGATCGCGACAACATCTGGAAAGCCACGTTGCCGCAACCCATGGCGCAGCAGACCGTGCGCGACATGCTGGTGATGAAGGACGACAAACTGGTGGATGGCG
>NZ_RCNW01000040.1:0-7918 GCF_004307605.1 Pseudomonas sp. Sample_24 | reverse complement strand
GGCTGGCAGGCCGCCATCGCTGCGATGCGGCGACCCGACAAGCCAGCTCCCACAGAAGGGCAAAAGCAAGCAAAAGCAAAAGTAGAACACCATACAACCGCCGTTGCTTCTCACCACTCAACAGGCCGAGCGTTAGCTCGCCTGCAGCTTTTGATCTTGATCCACCCGCCCCATCGGCAGGCTGAGTGGAGGCGTTTATCCGGGGGAAGGCGCGTAGCGCCGTGCGGCGTAGCCGCACACATCGAGAGGAGGTCGTCGCGAAGCAGACCGGAGGCGATGCCCCCGGATGAATGCCGGAGCGAAGGAACCCCGAGCCTCAGCGAGGGGCCGTACGTCAGGGGCAAGCGTTTTTTTGGTTACTTTTTTTTGGCGCTTGTAAAAAAAGTCACTCGCCGTAAGGGCGAAACCCTAAGCCGCCGTTACCGCAGCAACGGATATGTACACGTTCTATCCAACGCCTGGCCGGCCCAGAGGCCGCCAAGGCAAGGCCAAACTGACAGCGCCGTCAGTTAGCAGTCACCTTCCCGACCCCCAAACAGGTTTATAAAGGGACATACCCTTCGCCCAAAAACCAGCCCCGGCGCCCCACTCGCATGCGAATCCAGCAAAAACCCGCCCTGCTCGTCGCCCTCCTGATTCTCCTGGCAGCGCTGGGCGTGTGGTTCGCCACCAAACCCGCCAAGGCAAAACTGGCCACCCCCACCGCCATCCCCGTGCGCGTCGTCAACGTCACCGAAAAAGACGTCCCGCGCTTCGTCAGCGGCATCGGCTCGGTGCTGTCACTGCACAGCGTCGTGGTCCGCCCCCAAATCGACGGCATCCTCACCAAAATCATGGTCAAGGAAGGCCAATTGGTGAAAAAAGGCGACCTGTTGGCCACTATCGACGATCGCTCGATCCGCGCCAGCCTTGACCAGGCCCGGGCGCAACTGGGCGAAAGCCAGGCGCAACTGCAAGTGGCGCAGGTGAACCTCAAGCGCTACAAACTGCTGAGTGTCGACGACGGCGTTTCCAAGCAGACCTACGACCAGCAACAAGCGCTGGTCAACCAGCTCAAGGCCACCGCTCAAGGCAACCAGGCCTCCATCGACGCCGCTCTGGTGCAACTGTCTTACACGCAGATTCGCTCTCCGGTGACCGGTCGCGTCGGCATTCGTACTGTGGATGAAGGCAACTTCCTGCGCATGACCGACACCCAGGGCCTGTTCACCGTGACCCAGATCGACCCGATCGCTGTGGAGTTCTCGCTGCCGCAACAGATGCTGCCAACCCTGCAGGGCCTGATCAACGACCCACAGCGCGCTCAAGTAAAGGCTTACATCGGTGCCGATACCGATGGCGAAACCGGCAATCTGTTGGGCGAAGGCCATTTGACCTTGATCGACAACCAGATCAACGCCAACACCGGCACCATCCGCGCCAAGGCCGAATTCAACAACCCGGGACAGAAGCTCTGGCCCGGCCTGCTGGTGACGGTAAAAATTCAGACCGCACTGGATAAAGATGCGCTGGTCGTACCGCCCAACGTCGTACAGCGTGGCCTCGATCAACATTTCGTCTACCGCCTCAAGGGCGACAAGGTCGAAACCGTCCCGGTGCAAATGGTCTACCAGGACAGCGGCCAGAACATCATCAAAGGCGTACAGCCCGGGGATAAGCTGGTCAGTGACGGTCAATCGCGCCTCAAGCCCGGCTCGACGGTGCAGGTGCTGACCGATCCGCCGCAAGTAGTGCAATCGGAGTCGGCGCCATGAAGGGCCATGGTTCGGTTTCAGCCTGGTGCATCGATCATCCGGTGGCGACCATTCTGCTGACCTTTGCCCTGGTGCTGCTGGGCGCGATTGCCTTCCCGCGTTTGCCCATTGCGCCGTTGCCGGAAGCGGAATTTCCGACCATCCAGGTGGCCGCGCAATTGCCAGGTGCGAGCCCGGAAACCATGGCGTCGTCGGTGGCCACGCCTCTGGAAGTGCAATTCAGCGCCATTCCCGGCGTGACCCAGATGACCTCGAGCAGTGCTCTGGGCTCGACCAACCTGACCCTGCAATTCACCCTCGACAAGAGCATCGACACCGCCGCCCAGGAAGTCCAGGCCGCGATCAACACCGCTGCCGGCAAACTGCCCAAGGACATGCCGAACCTGCCGACCTGGCGCAAGGTCAACCCGGCCGACAGCCCGGTGCTGATCCTCAGCGTCAACTCGTCGCTGATGCCCGGCCCGGAGCTCAGCGACCTGACTGAAACCCTGTTGTCCCGTCAGCTCAGCCAGGTCGATGGTGTCGGACAGGTCGCCATCACCGGTCAGCAGCGTCCGGCAATTCGCGTCCAGGTCTCCGCCGATAAACTGGCGGCCATCGGCCTCACCCTGGCCGACATCCGTCTGGCCATCCAGCAAACCAGCCTCAATCTGGCCAAAGGCGCGCTATACGGCGAGTCAAGCATCTCGACGCTTTCGACCAATGATCAACTGTTCCATCCCGACGAATACAGCCAACTGATCGTTTCCTACAAGGATGGCGCACCGGTTCATCTCAAGGATGTCGCCAAAGTCGTCAACGGTTCGGAAGATGCCTACGTTCAAGCCTGGGCGGGGTCGCAGCCGGGGGTCAACCTGGTGATTTTCCGCCAGCCAGGCGCCAACATCGTCGAGACCGTGGATCGCATTCAGGCGGCACTGCCGGCGCTGGAAGCCATGTTGCCGGCTTCGGTGCAGGTCAAGGTGCTGATCGACCGCACCCAGACCATCCGCGCGTCCTTGCATGAAGTGGAAATCACCTTGCTGATCGCCGTCCTGCTTGTAGTGGCGGTGATGGCGCTGTTCCTGCGCCAGTTGTCAGCCACGTTGATCGTGTCGGCGGTGCTTGGTGTGTCGCTGATCGCCAGTTTTGCCCTGATGTACGTCATGGGCTTCAGCCTGAACAACCTGACGCTGGTGGCGATCGTGGTGGCCGTGGGGTTTGTGGTCGACGATGCGATCGTGGTGGTGGAAAACATTCACCGTCACCTGGAGGCCGGCGACGGTATGCGCGAGGCGGCAATTAAGGGTGCAGGGGAAATCGGCTTCACCGTGGTCTCGATCAGTTTCTCGCTGGTGGCAGCATTCATTCCGCTGCTGTTCATGGGGGGCGTGGTCGGGCGGCTGTTCAAGGAATTTGCGTTGACCGCCACCTCCACCATCCTGATCTCGGTGGTGGTGTCCCTGACGTTGGCGCCGACCCTGGCCGCGCTGTTCATGCGCGCACCTGAGCATCACGCCCACGATAAACCGGGCTTCGGCGAGCGTCTGCTGGCGTGGTACGAAAAAGGTCTGCGCCGCGCCCTCGCCCACCAGAAAACCATGATCGGTGTGTTTGCGTTGTCGCTGGGGCTGGCCGTCGCTGGTTACATCTTCATTCCCAAGGGTTTTTTTCCGATTCAGGACACCGGTTTCGTCCTCGGCACCACTGAAGCCGCCGCCGATATTTCCTACGGCGACATGGTGAAAAAACACCTGGCAATGGCCGAAATCGTCGCTGCCGACCCGGCAGTCGAAACCTTCTCGCACTCGGTCGGGGTGTCAGGCAGTAACCAGACCATCGCCAACGGACGGTTCTGGATCACCCTGAAAAAACGCGGTGACCGCGATGTCTCGGCCAGCCAGTTCATTGACCGGATTCGCCCGCAACTGATGAAAGTGCCGGGCATCGTCCTGTACCTGCGCGCCGGCCAGGACATCAACCTCAGTTCCGGCCCGAGCCGTGCCCAATACCAATATGTGCTCAAGAGCAACGACGGCGCGACCCTGAGCACCTGGACCCAACGCCTGACGGAAAAACTGCGCGCCAACCCGGCCTTCCGCGACATTTCCAACGACCTGCAGTTGGGCGGCAGCATCACCCACATCAACATCGACCGTAGCGCCGCGGCCCGTTTCGGCCTGACCGCCAGTGACGTCGACGAAGCGCTTTATGACGCGTTTGGCCAACGCCAGATCAATGAATTCCAGACTCAGGTCAACCAATACAACGTGATCCTGGAACTGGACACCCAGCAACGCGGCAAAGCCGAAAGCCTCAACTATTTCTACCTGCGCTCGCCCCTGAGCGGGGAAATGGTGCCGTTGTCGGCCCTGGCCAGGTTCGAAGCGCCGACCATAGGCCCGCTGTCCATCGCCCACGACGGCATGTTCCCCGCCGCCAACCTGTCGTTCAACCTGGCCCCCGGCGTGGCGTTGGGCGATGCGGTGATCATGCTCAACCAGGCCAAGGCCGACATCGGCATGCCAACCGCCATCAGCGGTAACTTCCAGGGCGCGGCCCAGGCGTTCCAGAGTTCGCTGGCCAGCCAGCCGTGGCTGATTCTCGCGGCGCTGTTGGCGGTGTACATCATTCTCGGTGTGCTCTACGAGAGCTTCGTGCATCCGCTGACGATCATTTCGACCTTGCCTTCGGCGGGCCTCGGCGCAGTGATCATGCTGTGGATCTGCGGCCAGGATTTTTCGATCATGGCGCTGATCGGGCTGGTGCTGTTGATCGGGATCGTGAAAAAGAACGGCATCCTGATGATCGACTTCGCCCTCGAAGCGCAGCGCAATGGCGGCCTGTCGCCGGAAGAGGCGATCTTCAAGGCCTGTATCACGCGCTTCCGGCCGATCATCATGACCACCCTCGCCGCTCTGCTCGGCGCCCTGCCGCTGATGCTCGGCTACGGCACCGGCGCCGAATTGCGTCAGCCGTTGGGTATCGCTGTAGTCGGCGGCTTGCTGGTGAGCCAGGCGCTGACGCTGTTCACCACCCCGGTCATATACTTATGGCTGGAGCGGTTGTTTCACAAACACACTCCTTCACCAGCGCCTCCGCCCGTACCGGCGCTGGCGACCACAGACTGAGGCGGGGTCATGCGCGTCCTGATTGTCGAAGACGAAGAAAAAACCGCGGACTATCTGCACCGCGGCCTGACGGAACAGGGTTACACCGTAGACCTGGCCCGCGATGGCGTGGAAGGCCTGCACATGGCGCTGGAAAGCGACTACGCGGTGATCGTCCTCGATGTGATGCTGCCGGGCCTCGACGGCTTTGGCGTCCTGCGCGCCTTGCGTGCGCGCAAGCAGACCCCTGTGATCATGCTCACCGCCCGCGAGCGAGTAGAAGATCGCATCAAAGGCCTGCGCGACGGGGCCGACGATTACCTCGGCAAACCGTTTTCCTTCCTTGAACTGGTAGCACGCCTGCAAGCGCTGACCCGGCGCAGCGGCGGTCATGAACCGGTGCAAGTGAGCATTGCCGACCTGTGGATAGATCTGATCAGCCGCAAGGCTACGCGCGGCGGCGCACGGCTGGACCTGACCGCCAAGGAGTTCTCGCTGCTCAGCGTATTGGCCCGGCGCCAGGGTGAAATCCTCTCCAAGACCGCCATCGCCGAGATGGTCTGGGACATCAATTTCGATAGCGACGCCAACGTCGTCGAAGTCGCGATCAAACGTCTGCGGGCCAAGCTCGACGGCCCTTTTGAAGAAAAACTGCTGCACACGATTCGTGGCATGGGTTATGTGCTGGAGAGCCGTGGTGTCCAGTAACTCGATCGCCCTGCGCCTGAGCGGGATGTTCACACTGGTGGCGCTTCTGGTGTTTCTGCTGATCGGCTGGGCACTCTACCAACAGGTCGACAAAGGCCTGGGGTTGTTGCCCGAGGCCGAACTGGACGCGCGTTACAGCGTGCTCGAATCAACGGTCGGCCGCTACGGCACGCCCGAGCACTGGGTGAAGATCAACAACAAACTCAAGCTGCTGGGCGAAGAAGACAAACGCATCAGTTTCTGGATCGTCAGCGGCGATCCGCGCTACGAATACGGCAATCCGACACCGCAGATCCGCGAGTTCTCCCAAGGGCCGCTGGGCATGCGCGACATGACCCTGCCCGGTCAGCCTTACCCGCTCAAAGTGCTGGTCAGCCAGTTCCCGGCCAAGGACCAGCGCCCGCCACTGCGCTTCATGATCGCCATCGACACCGAGACATTTCACCAGACCCAGCATCAGCTGCTGATTGCCTTGATTGCCTTGGCTATCGTTGGCGTGCTGATGGCCTCGGCACTGGGCTATTGGGTGGCACGTATCGGCCTCAAGCCGTTGATCAAACTGTCCCATGAAGCCCAGCGCCTGGCCCCGCCGCTGCGTTCGGGACGCTTGCGGTTATCGCCCTTGCCGCCGGAACTGGATCAGTTCGTCAATGCTTTCAACGCCACCCTTGAGCGGGTCGAACAGGCTTACTCGCGCCTGGAGTCGTTCAATGCCGATGTCGCCCATGAACTGCGATCACCGCTGACCAATCTGATTGGCCAGACCCAGGTGGCACTGACCCGCGGACGCTCGGCGGAACATTATTTCGAAGTGCTGCAATCGAACCTCGAAGAACTCGAACGCTTGCGCTCGATCATCAATGACATGCTGTTCCTCGCCAGTGCAGACCAGGGCAGCAAAGCGACCAAACTGACCTCGACTTCGCTGGCCGATGAAGTGGCCACGACCCTGGAGTATCTGGATTTCATTCTCGAGGACGCCCGGGTTGAAGTGCAGGTCAGCGGCGATGCCCTGGTGCGCATCGAGATCGCCCATTTGCGTCGGGCATTGATCAACCTGCTGAGCAACGCAGTCCAGCACACCGAGCCCGGGCAGGTGATTGAAGTGCGGATCGAAGCCGGGGAGCATCAGGTCAGCATCGGTGTCGCCAACCCCGGTTCGCCGATTGCCAGCGAACATCTGCCGCGCTTGTTCGAGCGTTTCTACCGGGTTGACGCTTCGCGTAGCAACAGCGGCAACAATCACGGGTTGGGTCTGGCGATCGTCAAGGCGATTGCACTGATGCATGGCGGTGATGTGTTTGTGCGCAGTGATCACGGGATGAACACGTTCGGCATTCACCTCCCCGTCTGAAACACCACCGTGGCGAGCGAGCTCGCTCGCGCTGGGCTGCGAAGCGGCCCTGAAACCTGTGCACGCGTCCTTTCAGTCAGCATTGTGCTCCCTGGATTCACGACTGCACCACAGCCGAGCGGGAGCAAGCTCCCTCGCCACAGAAAAACGCTTGGCATTACAACTATTGCCGTAACCGCAACAGTCCTTTCATGAATCCGGCCTTTTTCCCAACGCCGGACATCCTTATCTTTGCCCGCACCAAACAGCACTTGCCAAGCAAGAAGGTTTTAAAGATGTCCAACAGTATGGGTATTGCCAGCGCTTTCGTTTTGTCCTCTTTGTTCCTGTCTCCGTTCGCCATGGCTGAAGAGTCGCAAGCCTTCGTCGCGCAAAACAGCGCACGCGCCGCCGTGTACGCGCAGCACCAGAGCGAGATGACGGCCAAAGCACAGGACGCCACCCAGGCCCCGCAAGCAGCGAGCACTCAAGGCCGGGTCGAGAAAGACAGCTGATTGCTGCGCATCGCTCCCATTTCCCTCGACACTTTTCATCGGCTCTTCCCTTTGAAAAGTTGTCTTCAAAGCCGCTGCCATCAGCGGCTTTTTTTCGTCTTTTCCACGCCACTTCACACTATCGATCAGGCATAAAAAAAGGCCACCCGAAGGTAGCCTTTAAAAAACTAGAGAGGTTTTTTACTTACACGGCCGCAACAGGACGCATGTAAGAGATCGGTGCAGTGCTGGCGTCTTCGAAAGTCACGACTTCCCAAGCATCTGTCTGCTCAATCAACTTGCGCAGCAGCTGGTTGTTCAATGCATGTCCGGACTTGAAGCCCTTGAACTCACCAATCAGGCTATTGCCCAGCAGGTAGAGGTCACCAATTGCATCGAGGATCTTGTGCTTCACGAATTCGTCTTCATAGCGAAGGCCGTCTTCGTTCAGTACACCATCCGCGTCGACCACAATAGCGTTTTCAACGCTGCCGCCGAGTGCGAGGTTGTGCTTGCGCAGGTACTCGATGTCACTCATGA
>NZ_RCNW01000073.1:6852-7925 GCF_004307605.1 Pseudomonas sp. Sample_24 | reverse complement strand
ATGGTGCCAACGTTGACGTGCGGTAGGGAACGATCAAATTTTTCTTTAGCCACGACAATTAACTCCTTGCCTAAAGGACTGAATCAGCCTTGTTTTTTGGTAACGGTTTCGACGATGTGCGACGGAGCCGTATTGTATTTTTTGAATTCCATAGAGTAGCTTGCGCGACCCTGGGACATGGAACGAACGTCGGTCGCATAACCGAACATCTCACCCAGTGGAACCTCGGCACGGATAACCTTGCCGGACACTGTGTCTTCCATACCCTGGATCATGCCGCGACGACGGTTAAGGTCGCCCATCACATCACCCATATAGTCTTCAGGCGTAACAACCTCTACCGCCATGATCGGCTCGAGCAACTCACCACCGCCCTTCTGGGCCAGTTGCTTGGTCGCCATGGAAGCAGCCACCTTAAACGCCATCTCGTTCGAGTCGACGTCGTGGTAAGAACCATCAAACACGGTAGCCTTCAGGCCGATCAGCGGATAGCCGGCAACAACACCGTTCTTCATCTGCTCTTCGATACCCTTCTGGATAGCCGGGATGTATTCCTTAGGAACCACACCACCCACTACTTCGTTCAGGAATTGCAGACCTTCCTGACCTTCGTCAGCAGGTGCAAAACGAATCCAGCAGTGACCGAACTGGCCACGACCGCCGGACTGACGAACGAACTTGCCTTCGATTTCGCAGCTCTTCGTGATGCGCTCACGATAGGAAACCTGAGGCTTACCGATGTTGGCTTCGACGTTGAACTCACGGCGCATCCGGTCAACCAGGATGTCCAGGTGCAACTCGCCCATGCCAGAGATGATCGTTTGACCAGTCTCTTCATCAGTTTTGACGCGGAAAGACGGGTCTTCCTGAGCAAGTTTGCCCAGAGCGATACCCATTTTTTCCTGGTCATCCTTGGTTTTAGGCTCTACGGCAACCGAAATAACCGGCTCCGGGAAGTCCATGCGAACCAGGATGATTGGCTTGTCAGCGTTGCAGAGGGTTTCACCAGTGGTGACGTCCTTCATGCCGATCAGGGCCGCGATGTCACCAGCGCGTACTTCCTTGATCTCTTC
>NZ_RCNW01000073.1:0-6752 GCF_004307605.1 Pseudomonas sp. Sample_24 | reverse complement strand
GCAGCAGAAGTAATGGTAATACCACGCTCCTGCTCCTGAACCATCCAGTCTGTGGTCGCGGCGCCGTCATGCACCTCGCCCATCTTGTGACTTTTGCCAGTGTAAAAAAGGACGCGCTCGGTGGTGGTGGTTTTACCAGCATCCACGTGAGCAACGATACCAATGTTACGGTAGCGATTAATCGGTGTAGTACGAGCCATAAAGCCCTCGCAAAATTAGTGACGCTAAAATTAGAAGCGGTAGTGCGAGAAAGCTTTGTTAGCTTCAGCCATACGGTGCACGTCTTCACGCTTCTTAACTGCAGCACCTTTACCTTCGGCAGCGTCCAACAGTTCGCCAGCCAAACGCAGAGCCATAGACTTCTCGCCGCGCTTACGGGCGAAGTCTACCAACCAGCGCATTGCCAGAGCGTTACGACGGGACGGACGAACTTCAACCGGAACCTGGTAAGTAGCACCGCCTACACGGCGCGACTTTACTTCGACCAGCGGAGCGATGGCGTCGAGAGCTTTCTCGAAGATTTCCAGGGGGTCGCTGTTCTTGCGTTCTTTAACCTTTTCCAGCGCGCCATAAACGATACGCTCGGCAACGGCTTTCTTGCCGCTTTCCATCACGTGGTTCATGAACTTGGCCAGGATTTGGCTTCCGTATTTTGGATCGTCAAGCACTTCGCGCTTGGCTGCTACGCGTCTTCTTGGCATGGATAAGCCCTCAAACGGTCTTCAGGTTCGCTCGGAATTGGTGCCCTATCAGGGACGCCTCCGACCTTACTCTTATCGACTCAGAAAAATAGAAATCAGTTTTTTGCAGCAAGCGACCATTACTTCGGACGCTTGGTACCGTACTTCGAACGACCCTGGTTACGACCCTTAACGCCGGAAGTATCCAAAGAACCGCGAACGGTGTGGTAACGAACACCTGGCAAGTCTTTTACACGACCGCCGCGGATCAGTACCACGCTGTGCTCTTGCAGGTTGTGGCCTTCACCGCCGATGTACGAGGAAACCTCGAAACCGTTGGTCAGACGCACACGGCATACTTTACGCAGTGCCGAGTTAGGTTTTTTCGGCGTAGTGGTATACACACGGGTGCACACGCCACGACGTTGCGGGCAGTTCTGCAGCGCAGGCACGTCGGATTTCTCGACGATACGCTTACGCGGCTGACGTACCAGCTGGTTGATAGTTGCCATCTACTAGCTCCACTGTTGTCTTGCGACGCTATTGTCTTGCAAGAAAAGCAAAATGGCAGGAACGAATTCCCGCCAAATTTAGGGGTACAAGAGTCTAAAGAGGATCTTGTCCCCAGTCAAGGCAAGGCCCCGACCTCCCCGCCCATCCAACCTCGACAAATTGTCGCGATTCGATGAACGGAGCTGCCAGGGCCTTACGCTCATTTATCGCAGAACTCAGTTACCGCTAGAGTTCAGCGCTTCGGTCAGTGCAGCTTCCACTTCACTGGCGCTTACGCGCAACGGCTTGTCGGCATCACGACGACGCTTACGCTCGCTGTGATAAGCCAGGCCGGTACCAGCCGGGATCAGACGACCCACGACCACGTTTTCTTTCAGGCCGCGCAGGTAGTCGCGCTTGCCGGTTACCGCCGCTTCGGTCAGTACGCGGGTGGTTTCCTGGAAGGAAGCCGCCGAGATGAACGATTCGGTGGACAACGACGCCTTGGTGATACCCAGCAGAACGCGAGTGAACTTGGAGACAAATTTGTCTTCGTTGCTCAAACGCTCGTTCTCTACCAGAACGTGAGTCAATTCCATCTGGTCGCCCTTGATGAAACTGGAATCGCCGGATTCAGCGATTTCAACTTTACGCAACATCTGACGCAGGATGGTCTCGATGTGCTTGTCGTTGATCTTCACGCCTTGCAGACGGTAAACGTCCTGGATCTCGTTAACAATGTACTTGGCCAGCGCACTCACACCCAGCAGACGCAGGATGTCGTGTGGATCGCTCGGACCGTCGGAGATAACTTCGCCGCGGTTTACCTGTTCGCCTTCGAACACGTTCAGGTGACGCCACTTCGGAATCAGCTCTTCGTACGGATCGCTACCGTCGTTCGGGGTAATGACCAGACGGCGCTTGCCTTTGGTCTCTTTACCGAACGCGATGGTGCCGCTGACTTCAGCCAGAATCGACGCTTCTTTCGGACGACGGGCTTCGAACAGGTCGGCAACACGCGGCAGACCACCGGTGATGTCACGGGTCTTCGAAGTTTCTTGCGGAATACGAGCGATAACATCACCGATCGCAATCTTCGCACCGTCCGCTACACCGACCAGGGCGTTGGCTGGCAGGAAGTACTGAGCGATTACGTCAGTGCCTGGCAGCAAAAGATCCTTGCCGTTGTCGTCGACCATCTTCACGGCAGGACGAATGTCCTTGCCGGCAGCTGGACGATCTTTGGCGTCGAGTACTTCAATGTTGGTCATACCGGTCAATTCGTCAGTCTGACGCTTGATCGTGATGCCTTCTTCCATGCCCACGTAGGTCACGGTACCTTTCATTTCGGTAACGATCGGGTGAGTGTGCGGATCCCACTTGGCCACGATTGCGCCAGCGTCGACCTTGTCACCTTCTTTAACCGAAATCACGGCACCGTACGGCAGCTTGTAACGCTCACGCTCACGACCGAAGTCATCAGCGATGGCCAGCTCACCGGAACGGGACACAGCTACCAGGTGACCATCCACGCGCTCAACGTGCTTCAGGTTGTGCAGACGGACGGTACCGCCATTCTTCACCTGAACACTGTCGGCTGCGGAGGTCCGGCTTGCCGCACCACCGATGTGGAACGTACGCATCGTCAGCTGGGTACCCGGCTCACCGATCGACTGTGCAGCAATTACGCCGACAGCTTCACCGATGTTCACCTGGTGACCACGAGCCAAGTCACGGCCGTAGCACTTGGCGCAAATGCCGTAGCGGGTTTCGCAGCTGATCGGCGAACGCACGATCACTTCGTCGATGCTGTTCAGCTCGATGAACTCAACCCACTTCTCATCTACCAGGGTGCCGGCAGGAACGATGACGTCCTCGGTACCTGGCTTGAATACGTCACGGGCAATGACACGACCCAATACGCGCTCACCCAACGGCTCTACAACGTCACCGCCTTCAATGTGCGGAGTCATCAGCAGACCGTGTTCGGTGCCGCAATCGATCTCGGTTACAACCAGATCTTGCGCTACGTCTACCAGACGACGAGTCAGGTAACCGGAGTTCGCGGTTTTCAACGCGGTATCCGCCAGACCTTTACGAGCACCGTGAGTCGAGATGAAGTACTGAAGTACGCTCAAACCTTCACGGAAGTTCGCAGTAATCGGCGTTTCAATGATGGAACCGTCCGGCTTGGCCATCAGACCACGCATACCGGCCAGCTGACGAATCTGTGCTGCGGAACCCCGCGCACCCGAGTCGGCCATCATGTACATCGAGTTGAAGGATTCCTGGTCGACTTCGACGCCATGACGGTCGATGACTTTCTCTTTCGAGAGGTTGGCCATCATCGCCTTGGAAACTTCGTCGTTCGCCTTGGACCAAAGGTCGATCACTTTGTTGTACTTCTCGCCCTGGGTTACCAGGCCGGAGGCGTACTGACTTTCGATTTCTTTCACTTCGTCGGTGGCAGCACCGATGATGCGGGCTTTTTCATCCGGGATAACGAAGTCGTTAACGCCGATGGAAACGCCGGAAATGGTCGAGTAGGCAAAACCGGTGTACATCAACTGGTCAGCGAAGATCACGGTCTCTTTCAGACCAACCACGCGGTAGCACTGGTTGATCAGCTTGGAGATCGCCTTTTTCTTCATCGGCAGGTTGACGACATCGTACGACAGACCTTTTGGCACAACCTGGAACAACAGCGCACGGCCGACAGTGGTGTCGACGATACGGGTGTTGGTCACGCTGCCGCCATCACGGTCGTTGACGGTTTCGTTGATCCGCACCTTGACCTTGGCGTGCAGTGCGGCTTCGCCGGCACGGAACACACGGTCAACTTCCTGCAGATCCGCGAACACACGACCTTCGCCCTTGGCGTTGATCGCTTCACGAGTCATGTAGTACAGACCCAATACAACGTCCTGCGACGGAACGATGATTGGCTCACCGTTGGCTGGCGAC
Source organism: Pseudomonas sp. Sample_24 (assembly GCF_004307605.1). Lineage (NCBI taxonomy): Bacteria > Pseudomonadati > Pseudomonadota > Gammaproteobacteria > Pseudomonadales > Pseudomonadaceae > Pseudomonas > Pseudomonas sp. Sample_24. The sequence continues at coordinate 2,616 of NZ_RCNW01000073.1, read as the reverse complement.
AGAATGTTGTTGGTCGACATCATCAACGCACGCGCTTCGAGCTGGGCTTCCAGCGTCAGCGGTACGTGCACGGCCATTTGGTCGCCGTCGAAGTCGGCGTTGTACGCGGCGCAGACCAGAGGGTGCAGCTGGATAGCCTTACCTTCGATCAGTACCGGTTCAAACGCCTGGATACCCAGACGGTGAAGGGTCGGTGCACGGTTGAGAAGAACCGGGTGTTCGCGAATCACTTCAGCGAGAACGTCCCAAACCTCTGGCAGCTCGCGCTCGACCATCTTCTTGGCAGCTTTGATGGTGGTAGCGAGACCACGCATTTCCAGCTTGCCGAAAATGAACGGCTTGAACAGCTCGAGAGCCATTTTCTTCGGCAGACCGCACTGGTGCAGACGCAGGGTCGGACCTACGGTAATTACCGAACGACCGGAGTAGTCAACACGCTTACCGAGCAAGTTCTGACGGAAACGACCTTGCTTACCCTTGATCATGTCAGCCAGGGATTTCAGAGGACGCTTGTTGGAACCTGTGATAGCGCGGCCACGACGACCGTTGTCGAGCAGTGCGTCAACGGCTTCCTGCAACATACGCTTTTCGTTGCGCACGATGATGTCCGGAGCGGACAGATCCAGCAGGCGCTTCAAACGGTTGTTACGGTTGATCACTCGACGATACAGATCGTTGAGGTCGGAAGTCGCGAAGCGACCGCCATCCAGCGGGACCAGTGGACGCAGATCTGGCGGCAGAACCGGCAGAACGGTCAGCACCATCCACTCTGGCAGGTTGCCGGAACCCTGGAAGGCTTCCATCAACTTCAGACGCTTGGACAGCTTTTTGATTTTGGTTTCGGAGTTGGTTTGCGGAATCTCTTCACGCAGACGGCCAATCTCGTGCTCCAGGTCGATAGCGTGCAGCAGTTCGCGGACAGCCTCGGCACCCATGCGGGCATCGAAATCGTCGCCGAACTCTTCCAGCGCTTCGAAGTACTGCTCGTCGTTCAGCAGCTGACCTTTTTCAAGGGTGGTCATGCCTGGGTCGATAACGACGTAGCTCTCGAAGTAGAGAACGCGCTCGATATCACGCAGGGTCATGTCCATCAGCAAGCCGATACGGGACGGCAGCGATTTCAGGAACCAGATGTGGGCAACCGGCGAGGCCAGTTCGATGTGGGCCATACGCTCACGACGAACTTTTGCCAGCGCGACTTCAACGCCGCACTTCTCACAGATCACACCGCGGTGCTTCAAGCGCTTGTACTTACCGCACAGGCACTCGTAATCCTTTACCGGGCCAAAGATCTTGGCGCAGAACAGGCCGTCACGCTCAGGTTTGAACGTACGGTAGTTGATGGTTTCCGGCTTTTTAACTTCACCGAACGACCACGAACGGATCATCTCAGGCGATGCCAATCCGATACGGATGGCGTCGAACTCTTCGACTTGACCCTGGTTTTTCAGCAAATTCAGTAGGTCTTTCAAGGCCTTTCCTCCTGGCGGAGCAGAGAGCGGGCAATCCTGCCCCGCTCTCGATTCGCGTCACGTGTTATTCGGTTTCCAGATCGATATCGATGCCGAGGGAACGAATTTCCTTGATCAACACGTTGAAGGACTCGGGCATGCCCGGCTCCATACGGTGATCGCCGTCCACGATGTTTTTGTACATCTTGGTACGGCCGTTCACATCGTCCGACTTCACTGTGAGCATTTCTTGCAGAGTGTAAGCAGCACCGTATGCTTCCAGTGCCCAGACCTCCATCTCCCCGAAACGCTGACCACCGAACTGCGCCTTACCACCCAGCGGCTGCTGGGTAACCAGGCTGTACGAACCGGTAGAACGAGCGTGCATCTTGTCGTCTACCAAGTGGTTCAGCTTCAGCATGTACATGTAGCCAACGGTAACCGGGCGCTCGAACTTGTTGCCGGTACGGCCATCGGTCAGCTGCATCTGGCCGCTTTCTGGCAGGTCCGCCAGTTTCAGCATGGCCTTGATTTCGCTTTCCTTGGCGCCGTCGAACACTGGAGTGGCCATCGGAACGCCGCCACGCAGGTTTTGAGCCAGATCCAGGATTTCCTGGTCCGAGAAGTCATCGAGGCTTTCCTGACGACCGCCGATCTCGTTGTAGATCTCGTGCAGGAATTTACGCAGCTCGGCAACTTTACGCTGCTCTTCAACCATACGATTGATCTTCTCGCCCAAACCTTTGGCTGCGAGGCCGAGGTGGGTTTCAAGGATCTGACCGACGTTCATACGCGAAGGTACGCCCAACGGGTTGAGGACAACGTCGACCGGGGTGCCATTGGCATCGTGCGGCATGTCTTCAACCGGCATGATCACGGAGACCACACCTTTGTTACCGTGACGACCGGCCATCTTGTCGCCCGGCTGGATGCGACGACGGATTGCCAGGTAAACCTTGACGATTTTCAGCACGCCTGGAGCCAGGTCATCGCCCTGCTGCAGTTTGCGCTTCTTGTCTTCGAACTTGTCGTCCAGCAGACGGCGACGATCAACGATGTAGGCCTGAGCCTTCTCGAGCTGCTCGTTCAGAGCATCTTCAGCCATGCGCAGTTTGAACCACTGGCCGTGCTCAAGACCGTCGAGTACTTCGTCGGTGATGTCCTG
>NZ_RCNW01000339.1:0-50292 GCF_004307605.1 Pseudomonas sp. Sample_24 | reverse complement strand
TACTGGGGGTCGGCCGGGGTGCAAGTGGAAGTCGAGTTCGCCGGGGTAGGGCGGGTTGCCTTGTCGACTTGATGCGATTCAACGGCTCTCAACTCTTTACAATCGCTATGCGTCGAATTGCTTCGGGCCAATAGCTTCCTACAGACGTTTAGCAACTCGTCTTGCCTGCGCAATGCCACGGAATCTCATCTTCTAAAAACCAGGTTTCATACGCGAATAGGTCGAAACACCCATCACCAGCATGATGATCAAGACCACGAAGACTTCGCGCTGCAATACTCGCAAGAGTAACTGCCCGACCTTGTGTCTAATCGCTCGTAGCGCTGCAGTCCACATCGAGACCTTCCCGCCGCGCAGTGCCATATTCGTGAAATAAAGCGTGCCCAGGAACACTACCAGCGGACTGACCCAGCGTATCCACGGCACATGACTGGCCCACGCATATGCCAGGGCTGCGGGCACGGCAGTGGGGAGTACATGGCGCAGCAACAGCAGCCCGGCACCTTGCCTGTACCAACGGCGCGGGAGTATCCGGCGGCTGAGCAGCACATCCAGCGACCCCGCGGACACCGCCACCAGGGACCAGATCTGGTAAGCCTTCATCCCCAACCAAATCACGAGCGGTATGAACAGGGGGATGACAAGCAGACCGGCCAGCCCATCCCTTTTTGCAGTTTCGGCAAACACCGAAGGCATAACAACAACCGCCAACGCGAGCCACAGGAAAAGGTACACCCCTCGAAAGCTCTCGGGCGGCAACCAATCCCGCCAGTTGTCCAGTATTTTTAGCCCGAGACGTTGAGGCAACTCTGGGTACTGGTATTCGATGGATTGCGCAATCTGAGTAAAACGTTGCCAGTCGAGGCTGGTGAGGTAGTCGGCCAATCCACGACGTCGGCTATCGCTCATGGGTTTGAATAGTAAGGCGGCGGCCTGCCCATGAATATTATCGGCGTCGAACCTGGCAAGGTCACGGCGCACGGATTCTTCCATGACCTGCATTTCGCATCGCCGGATCAGGCGATCCCAGCGCCAGTATTCACACGGCAAATTACCCTGGGCTTCGTCCCACCCCATGGCCTGGCAGACGTCGTCGAAAAAGGATGGCGACCATTGCGAGGCAGATTCGAGCCAATCCAATATGCTCTCCTCAAACTGCTGGCGGCGCTCGAAGGGAAGTAGCCAGTCGCTGGCAAGCCAGTGGCGCAAGGCGTCCATTACCTGGCGGCCTTTACCCTCGGCCAACCATTGCTGCATTTGCTCCAGGGACGGTTCTGGAGGACTGACGGTGATCAGGGTGTCGACGGACTCCAAGGGGCTGACCAGTGGGGAGTATTCTGCGGTAGGCGCGATGATGGCTAACGGGGCATCAACGACCTCCTCTTCAATCTGCGCGCGCCAGCGAGCCTCAGCCAGTGAGGTTTCATAGGCTTCACGCAGGCGCTGAAATACATCGGGATTTTCGTCCGGGCGGTGATTTTTCAACAGCCGCGCATAAGCGCGCTTGATGCTGCGTTCGTCCGCGTCCGGGGTAAGATTGAGCAATTGCCAATGGCTCATGGTGGCTTAACCCTCTCGTTCGAAATGAGCAAGGCGCTGAGTGATATCGCTGCGCGCTGCGCGTATCCGGTGCTCGTCCTGGGTGTCGAGCATTTGCTGGAAATAGTTCGCCAGCCCGGCAATATGCTCCCGGCCATCACCGAGGCTTTCCTGATACAAACGGTCCAGTCGTGCCAGCAACAGGGTATTGATCTGCTGATCGCGTGGGTGCACCTTCAGCGATTCTAGGGCGACCAGCCGCCGGGCGATTTCTTCTGCAGGCAGGACGCCAGGGTTGTTCTCGATCACTAGCCGGCGAGTGTCGCCGTTGATCGGCAAATGCACCTGAGCTTCGAGCAAGCCGTTGTTGTCGTAGGTGAAGCGCACATCCAGGGTGACTTCACCGGCCTTGCGCGGCGGCACCGGAATTTCCAACTCCCCCAGGAAAATGTTGTTATTCACCAGCCGGCTTTCGCCCTGATAGATACCCAGTTTGACCACGCTCTGGTTGTCACTGAGGGTGGACACGGTACGGGACCGGCTTACCGGCACCACCGTGTTGCGCTCGATGATCGGCAAGTAATGGCCGCTTTGGAAACCGCCACCTTGCTGTACCGACGTCTCGATGCCCAAGGTGTAGGGGCACACATCGGTGAGCACCACTTCTTCAAGGGAGGCATGGCGAGCCTGAAGCGCCGCCTGAATGGCCGCACCTTGCACGACCACTTCGTCCGGGTTGAGCTGCATCGCCGGGATTCGCCCGAACAGGGATGCGACCAGCTTGCGCACCAGCGGCATGCGTGTCGTGCCGCCCACCAACAATATTTCGTTCAGGTCCGCGACCTTGATGCGGGCATCACGCATTGCGCGTTCGATCGGCGCACGCAGGCGGTCCAGCAGGGGACGAACGATGTCAGCAAGCTCGCCTTGAGTCAGTTCAATGCTCCACTCACGCGTTTGCTCGCGAAGGGTAAAGCGTGCCGCCTGCGCCGGCCCCAAGGCATGGCGAACCCGTTGAGCTTCACGCCGCAACCGCTGTGCGATGGCAGGGAGGCTGGTGTCTGGCAGGTCAGCGGTGCCGATTTTTGCGATGAAATGCTCCACGAGCAGGTCATCGAAGTCTTCACCGCCAAGGAAGTTGTCTCCCGCGCTCGCGCGGACTTCCATCACGCCTTCGAATAGTTCCAGAATGGACACATCAAAGGTGCCACCGCCGAGGTCGAACACCAGAAAGGTCGCTTCGTTTCGCTGTTGAAGACCATAGGCCAAGGCTGCGGCGGTGGGCTCGTTGACCAGTTTTTCAATTTTCAACCCGGCCAGTTCGCCAGCAATGCGCGTCGCCTTGCGCTGAGCATCGCTGAAATACGCAGGCACGCTGATCACCGCTTCGTGAACAGGCTCGCCCAAGGCACGTTCGGCGTCAGCCTTGAGACTGCGCAGCAGCATCGCCGAGAGCTCTTCCGCGCGGTAAGCGCGTGCGCCCAGTAGCGTTTCGCGGGAGCTACCCATGTAGCGCTTGAACAGAGACGTGGTGAGGTGCGGGTGGGTGTGCAACCGCTCGCGGGCAATATCCCCGACGACCAGTTGGCCGTGGTCGTCGAGGCCAACGACGCTAGGCGTGAGAAGGTTACCCAGGGCATTGGGGAGTATCCGGGCATGTTCGCCGTCCCAGGCAGCCACGAGGCTGTTGGTGGTGCCCAGATCGATACCTATGATCACAATCACTTTTCCTTAAATGACGCGGCCGATCAGCAGAGCACTTTGGTCGCAAGGTCAGTCGTCACAGTCGTACCAGCGGTACGAAAATCCATGGCTGGAGTTATCGGCAGTGCTGGCGGCAGCTTTAACCCGACTCGAGGAAAAATGGGGACCGTCAGCAATCGGAAATGGCGCCGAAGCGAACCCGCAGAAAAGGGGACGAATTTATTATTCTAAAAATAGATCTGTCCCCTTTTTCACGCTTTTTCACGAACAGTCCCAACTGCTGACACAGCACAACGAACTGGCGGCAGACGCCTCGGGTGGCCTTGCTGTTGTCTTTTCGGAAGTTGGCGATGGTCTTGAAATCCGGCATCAAACGCCCGGTCAGCCACATCAGCTCGACGTTGCGTTGGGCTTCCCGCTCCAGGCGTCGACTCGACTGAACCCGGTTCAGATAGCCGTAGATGTAAATCTTCAACAAGATCGCGGGGTGATAAGCTGGCCGGCCCGTCACTGCCGGTATGACACCGTCAAAACCAAGTTTGGCCAGGTCGAGTTCGTTGACGAAGACGTCGACTACGCGCACCGGGTTGGTATCGCTGACGTAGTCGTCAAGACTCTCGGGAAGTAAGGTGCTTTGACCGCGATGTTCGCCTTGGATGAAGCGCTTCATTGACGATTCCTGGAGTTAAACACCTCGGAAAATCATAGCAAAGGTGTATACCGGCATAGGCTCCCTGACAGAGGCGGACTTCAGTTACCCCTCTTACTGGCGAACAATTTTTGAGGTGCTGACGATGACCCGCTTACAGGTTGTAAAGTTTGACTTAAGTGAGGTGACGAATTCTGACGAACTCCATTCCATCTTGAAAGATGCACTCGAATTCCCTGGCTGGTACGGCTGTAATTGGGATGCTTTCTGGGATGCAATTACGGGACTTGTGGAAATGCCCATACACTTGAAAATCTCAGGGTGGAATACTTTATCCAGACGTTTACCGGAGGATGCGAAGCTGATGCAAAAAATCCTTGAAGACATGAAGATCGAGTATCCAGAACTCGCACCAGATGTGGAGTTCGACTAAACGATTTTTAGGTCGACATTTGGCCGGAGCCACGTAAACCGCCAGCCTTCCTCAGGAAAATTTTCAGTAGATCCCGCACCGAGATTCTTGGCTCACTGCCGTTGGCTGCCGGCACCATCTGTTTTTACACACTCTGGGCCGATCGCTGCCTGTCTACAACACCCACTATCGGCCCCATACCTAACGAATGCCAACAAAACGTAGAAGTGTGCACCTCACCGTCAACCGTTGGGCGCCTGTACCGGGGTGGGTCAAACGCGTTGACTAAGCTTTGATTTACCGAAAATTTTTTCGGAAAATACAAGGAAGGTGCGGCATGACTTTCTTAAAGTTCGGAATGATCGCCTCGTTGATTTTTCTCGCTGGATGCGCAAGCAGTAGCGCTTATCAACCGCCATCTGTGCCGGCAAACGCCGTCACGTTAAATGACGAGCAAATCCACGGCACGTTAATGAACAAGAAGCTGTATGGCACCACTCGGGAGGGCAGTCGTCCGTATTCGATTTTGTTTTCGCCCGATGGAACGGACATTTTTCAAATGGCACCTGACCCTCCCGAGAAGGAACGCTGGACACTTAACGAGGGTGTTGTTTGCGTCATACCCAAAGGCTACCCAACGGAATGCAGCCAGGTGAAAGTAGCTAATAATGAGTTCTGGTTTGTTGATCCAAAAAGCGGGCGGGTCAATGCGCATTTGAAACTCAATCCGTGACGCGAGGCAGGTCCACGGGGGCTCCGGCTGGAGCGGCACCGTCCTCTCTGGCTCTTTTCGCGAGCAGGCTCGCTCCTACAGGTGAGTGTTTGGCGTTTTTAAACGTCGATGTGGGGTTTGTGTTTAAACGTCCTCAGGCTTTCTTCCAGAAAGCCACAAAACCTTGCGCCGTTGCCTACGGTTACGCCAGAATCCGCCGGCTTGTGCGTCTTGGGGCTGGGTTCTATTGTTTGCCGGTCGCTGAAAAAAACAGCGATCGGGTTTGGTAGCCCGGCCACCACAAGGCGCACAGCGTCACCTTTTGCAGGTGCTTTTCGACACCTGTTTTATGGTGGCCATGCGCAGGGCGCCTTCGGGCGCGCCGGGTTTGCCTTGTGTGCCGGTCTACCAACCTTCGTATGGTCACCACCCTTCGTTTGGTAGCAAGGGTGATGACTCCTTTAAATACACAAGGAGTTTCATCATGATCAAACCCACGCCGAATCCGCCAGAAACCGATCCCACGTCACCCTACGAACCCGATCCAAAGACTCTCAACGACGCCGCCGAGCGCGCGCTCAACTCCCACTTCCCCTCGACGGCCGACATCAAGGCCACGCCGCGCACAGTCAGCACGCTGTTTACGGTAGACCCCGAGGTCAAGACTGAAACCCTGATGGTGTATCTGGTGGAGACGCTGGCCTCGGTGGATGTGATGGTGCATCAATTGGTCGATCATCTGGAGGGTGGCGACCGCAATGCGCTGCTGGGCATTTCCAACAGCATCATGCTGGCGGAGATCACGGCGAACCGCGTACTGGATCAGATTGACCCGCCGCAATGATCCGCTAATTGACGAAGGACCAAAAAAAAACCACCCCGACACCTTCAATGCCGGGGTGGCTCATCAGTACTTCGCTATTTCACTTCAAGTCGAACCGATCCAGGTTCATCACCTTGGTCCACGCTGCCACGAAGTCCTTGACCAATTTCTCCTGGCCGCCGGCGCTGGCATAAACTTCGGCCAGCGCCCGCAGTTGAGAGTTGGAGCCAAAGACCAGATCGACCCGCGTCGCGGTCCATTTCTGTTGCCCGGTCTTGCGGTCTGTTCCGGTGAATTCCTCATTGGCCTCCGACACCGGTTTCCATTCCACGCCCATGTCCAGCAGGTTGGTGAAGAAATCATTGGTCAGCGCTTCCGGGCGGCTGGTGAAGACGCCGTGGGCGGTTTTGCCGACGTTGGTGTTGAGCACACGCATGCCGCCAATGAGCGCAGTCATTTCCGGTGCGGTGAGCGTCAACAATTGCGCCTTGTCGATCAGCAACTTTTCCGCCGGGACGGTGTAACGGCCCTTGAGGTAGTTGCGGAAACCATCGGCGATGGGTTCAAGGAAGCCGAAAGACTCGACATCGGTCTGCTCCTGGCTCGCATCCATTCGCCCGGGTGTGAAAGGCACCGTGACGGTGTGTCCGGCATTTTTCGCTGCCTGCTCGACCCCGGCACAACCGGCCAGCACGATCAGGTCAGCCAGCGAGACTTTCTTGCCGCCGGCGTTGAACTCCTTCTGGATACCTTCGAGTTTTTCCAGCACACCCGAGAGTTGTTCCGGCTGATTGGCCTGCCAGAATTTCTGTGGCGCCAGACGCAGGCGCCCGCCGTTGGCACCGCCGCGTTTGTCGGAGCCGCGGAAGGTCGACGCCGCCGCCCAGGCTGTGGAAACAAGCTGCGACACCGACAGACCCGAGGCCAGCAGTTTGCTCTTCAACGCAGCGACATCACTGTCATTGACCAGCTCATGATCGACCGCTGGAATCGGGTCTTGCCACAGCAGTTCTTCGTTGGGCATTTCCGGGCCGAGGTAGCGCGAAAGCGGCCCCATGTCACGGTGGATCAGTTTGTACCAGGCGCGGGCAAAGGCGTCGGCCAGTTGGTCGGGGTTCTCCAGGAAGCGCCGTGAAATCGGCTCGTAGATCGGGTCGAAGCGTAGCGCCAGGTCGGTGGTCAGCATGGTGGGATCACGCCGTTTGGACGGATCGTGGGCATCCGGGATGATGCCGGCGCCTGCTCCATTTTTTGGCTTCCACTGATGCGCGCCAGCAGGGCTCTTGGTCAGTTCCCACTCGAAGCCGAACACGTTCTCCAGGAAGTTGTTGCTCCATTGGGTCGGGGTCGTTGTCCAGGTGACTTCCAGGCCGCTGGTAATGGTGTCGGGGCCTTTACCGGTACCGAACTTGTTCCGCCAGCCCAGCCCTTGCTCTTCCAGGCCGGCCGCTTCGGGCTCGGCCCCGACATTGTCCGCGGGACCCGCGCCGTGGGTTTTGCCGAAGGCGTGACCACCGGCGATCAGGGCCACGGTTTCTTCATCGTTCATCGCCATGCGACCGAAGGTTTCGCGAATGTCCAGGCCGGCGGCGACCGGATCCGGATTGGCTTCGGGGCCTTCCGGGTTCACATAGATCAGGCCCATTTGCACAGCGGCCAGCGGGTTTTCCAGATTGCGGCCAGGCTCGACACGGCTGTCTTCGTTTTCCCCAGGCTCGGCAACGAGCGGGCCTTCACCGGGTTTCTGCATCGGTTGATCGTTTTTGCCGTAACGGGTATCACCGGCCAGCCATTTGCTTTCCGAACCCCAATACACATCTTCGTCCGGTTCCCAGACGTCCGGGCGGCCACCGGAAAAACCAAATGTCTTGAAGCCCATCGACTCCAGCGCCACGTTGCCGGTGAGCACGATCAGGTCGGCCCAGGAAATGTTGCGGCCGTATTTTTGCTTGATCGGCCAGAGGAGCCGGCGAGCCTTGTCGAGGCTGACGTTATCCGGCCAGCTGTTGAGCGGTGCAAAGCGTTGCTGGCCCGAGCCGGCACCACCGCGCCCGTCACCGGTGCGATAGGTGCCGGCGGAGTGCCAGGCCATGCGCACAAAGAGCGGGCCATAGTGGCCGAAGTCGGCGGGCCACCAATCTTGCGAGTCGGTCATCAGTGCCGTCAGGTCTCTTTTGACGGCTGCAAAGTCCAGCTGCTTGAAGGCTTCGGCATAGTTGAAGTCTTCGTCCATGGGATCGGAGAGGGACGAGTGCTGGTGCAGGATCTTCAGATTCAGTTGATTCGGCCACCAGTCGCGGTTGGTTGTGCCACCGCCGGCGGCCTGATGAAACGGGCATTTCGATTCAGTTGCCATGTGTGAGCTACCCTCGGTCGTGTCATTCAGCTGACCGCCCCGGTTGTGGTCGGACAGCGGTGATTGAAATCAATGACTCAGGCTTGCGGCCGTGCAATACGATCTTCTGATCGATCTGGCCTTGCGGGTATTCTGAACACAGGCAACGCAATTGCCGACAGGATGACCCACGGTACGCCCAGTCAGTTGCAGACTCGTTCTTATCTCGTTATCAGGTCTTGGCCGGCCAGATGGCACCGGCGTTAGATAATGCTAGTCGCCCCTTGGTAAGTCAGCTAATAGCCGCAGTATTGGCAGCCGATAGGCGAAATCTTTCAGGGCGAGGCGTTTTGCAAAAGCCGTCAGGCCTTGACCCAGCGTTGACGGCTCCAGCTGCTCAACGTATCGACAGCGAATACCAGTAATAGCATGGCCAGGATGACTGTGCTGGCCTGAGCCTCTTGAAACAGGCTGAGACTGACGTACAGCATCTGTCCCAGACCACCGGCACCGACGAATCCGAGCACACTGGCCATGCGGATGTTGTTTTCCCAGCGATACAGAATGTAGGCCACCATTTGCGGCCACAGGTTGGGCAGCGTGCCGTAACAGAACGCCCATATCGCGTTGCCACCTTGCTGGCGGATCGCTTCGGCAGGTTGCGCCGGGGTGTTTTCCAGCGCTTCGGCGAACAGCCGGCCGAGTACTCCGGTGGTGTGCAGGGCCAGCGCCAGGGTGCCGGCATTGGGACCGAGCCCGGCCGCCAGCACCATCAACGCCGCCCACACCAGTTCCGGTACTGCGCGCAGGGCGTTGAGCACCAGGCGTGACGCGCTCTGCAACGGCCAGCCGAACCGTCCCGCCGCCGGCAATGCCAACATCAGGCCGAATACCGCCGCGAGCAAGGTGCCCAAAGCCGACATGGCGATGGTTTCCACTGCGCCATGACCGATGGCTTGCAGGTGAGTTGGGCTCAAGTCCGGGCTGAGGAAACGCCGGGCATAATCGGCCATGCGCCCGAAATTGCCGGTGGCGCCGAGTTCGCCGAGGTCGATACCCAGGTAGACGAAAGAGGCGATGGCCGCGGCGACGATGCCCAGCAAAAGCGCCAGGTTGATCAAGCGATTCATGCCAGCCTCCAGCGCAGCAAACGGCTGAGTTGATCGGCGAACAGCACCAGCACCAGGAACGTCAGTAACAGACTGGCGACTTCACCGCCGGCGAACATGCGCAACGACAGGTCCATTTGCTGGCCGAGGCCCCCGGCACCGACAAACCCCATCACCACCGAGGCGCGGATCGCGCATTCCCAGCGGTACACCGTGTACGACAACAACTCCGCCGCGACATTGGGCACAATCCCGTAGACGAAGGCCGCGAGGCGACCACTGCCGGCTTGCAGCAACGCATGGGCGGGGCGCTGGTCCACCGACTCGTAGATCTCCGCGTAGACCTTGCCCAACATGCCGCTGTAGGTAATGGCAATGGCCAGGACCCCGGCCGTCGGCCCGAGGCCCACGGCACGCACGAACAACAGCGCCCAGACGATCTCCGGCACGCTGCGCAGGAAGATCAGCAAGCCGCGCACCGGCCAGCGCAGCCATTGGCCCCAGGAATCGGGACGCCCTGCGCGGGACGCCGCCGACAACGACAACGCCCGGCTGGCCAACAGGCTGGCGGGCACGGCCAGCATTAGCGCCAGTGCCATGCCCGCCGTGGCGATGGCCAGGGTTTGCAGGGTGGCTTGCAGGAGCAACTGGAAGAATTCTTCGCCATGGGCCGGTGGCCAGAACGCCGAGACAAAACGGCCCATCTCGCTTTGGCTGTCGCTGGCCACCAGCACGCTCAAATCCAGTTCACTGAAGTGAATGCCTGGCCACAGCAAGGCAATGACCAATAGCGTCAGCAGCAGACGCGGTCGGGCGGCCGGGTCTCGGGTATCGCGTTTCAGCATCGAGGAATCTGCACAACCAGAGGGACCGGTGGGACCGGAGGGGAAAGCAACTGTTCGTTGGCGTAGAGCCTGTCGAGCAGTTCGCGGTCGACGGCGCTGGCCGGCAGGTCGAACATAATCTGTCCGTCGCGCAAGCCGATGATCCGTGAAAAATGCGCCAGGGCCAGTTCCACTGCATGCAGGCTGGCGACCAGCGTGACGTTGTGTTCCCGTGCATGACGGCACAGCACTGACAGGGTGTGTTCGGCCAGTACCGGGTCCATCGCCGACACCGGCTCATCGGCCAGCAACACCTCGGGCGCCTGATACAGCACGCGCGCAATGCCCACGCGCTGAAGCTGGCCGCCGGACAGTTGCTGGCATTGGGCGAACAACTTGTCGCCCAGGTCCAGCCTGGCCAACGCCGCCCGTGCGCCGGCGACATCCAGCGGATGCAGCAGGTTCATCAGGCTTTTGCCCAGGCCCCACTGGCCAATTTTGCCGGCCAGCACCGCCGTGACCACCCGTTGGCGCGGCGGCAGCGGCGGCGACTGGTGGACCAGGCCGATTCGCGCGCGCAAGCGTTGGCGTTGGCGGGCAGACAGTTGCCACGCACGTTCGCCGAGCAGTTGAAGCTCGCCGCTGCTCGGTTGCAGGGCGGTGCCCAGCAGATTGAGCAGGCTCGATTTACCCGCACCGGACGGGCCGATGATGGCGACCTGTTCGCTCGCCGCGATGTGCAAGTCCACGTTATGCAGCGCGTGGATGCCATTGGTATGGGTCAGGTTGACCCGGGTCAGCTGCAGGGTCATTTGAGCAGGTCGGCAGCGCGCGCGGCTTCCTCGATGCCCTTGTAGTTATCCGGGCTGGTTTCGATGAAACGGCTGGCGGCCTGCAGGTCGAGAATGGCCTTGTCCGCCGGTTTTGCCGGATCGAGGGCCAGGAACGCTGCCTTGATTTTCGCGGCCAGTGCCGGGTCGAGGGTGCCGCGCACGGTCCAGTTGTAATCGAAATAGGTGGGCGTGGTGGCAAACACTTTGACTTTGTTGGTATCGACTTTGCCGGCAGCAACCAGTTTTTCCCAGACGCTGGCGTTGAGCACGCCGGCATCGACTTTGCCGGCCTGGACCCAGGCAACCGTGGCGTCATGGGCGCCGGAATAGCCGACGCGGCTGAAATAAGTTTCCGGCTTGATGCCGTCCTTGAGCATGAAGTAGCGCGGCATCAGACTGCCGGACGTGGACGACACCGATCCGAAGGCGAAGGTCTTGCCCTTGAGGTCGGCGAGGGATTTGACGGCCGGGTCCGCGGTGATGAATTTGCTGGTGAACTGCGCGTCCTGTTCACGCTGGACCAGGGGAATGGCGTTGCCGGTTTTCAAACGGGCCTGGACGAATGTGAACCCGCCAAGCCAGGCCAGGTCGATTCGGTCCGTGGCCAGCGCTTCGACCACCGCCGGGTAGTCACTGACAGGCACGAACTCGACTTTCATACCCAACTGTTGTTCCAGATAAGCGCCCAGTGGCTTGAACTTGCGCAGCAATTCGGTCGGGGCTTCGTCAGGAATGGCGCTGACTTTAAGGGTGTCGGCGGCCTGCGCCAGCAAGCTGCTGATGGACAGGGTCAAGCCGACGGCCAGTGCCAGGGTACGCATGAGCATGAAAGTTCTCCGTTTCATTCACTACAAAAAAAGGCGCTGCGTCCCGCATGGGCGGTGAGTGGCATGGCGCAGTGTGAGGGTAGCCGAAACGGAGGGTGAGCATGAACTCCTGCTTTGCACTCAGTTAGTTTGATCAGGCCGACCGGCGACCTGAAAGGACCGCCAGACGCCAGCGATCAAACGTCAATAAACATCCCGCAGGTAGCGTTTTTGCTCGCTCATCTGCCGCCAGTAATCGGCGGCGCAGTCCGCGCCAAGTCCGCCATGCTGTTGCGCAACCTGGCGCAAGGCCCGGTCGACGTCCTTGGCCATCTGGCTGGCATCGCCGCAGACGTACACCTGCGCGCCTTCCTGCAACCAGCGCCACAGTTCGGCGCCTTGTTCGCGAATGCGGTCCTGCACGTAGATTTTTTGCGCCTGATCGCGGGAAAACGCCAGGCTCAATCGGGTCAACAAGCCATCGCGCTGCATGCCCTGCAATTCGTCGCGGTAGTAGAAGTCGCTGGCGGCATGTTGCTCGCCAAAAAACAGCCAGTTATGGCCCTGATCACCCCGTGCCCGACGCTCCTGCAGAAAGGCGCGAAAGGGCGCCACGCCGGTGCCGGGGCCGATCATGATCATCGGTACATCCCCATCGACCGGCGTGCGGAAGTGCTTGGACGGCTGGACGAAAACCGGCACATGGCCGTTTTGCGCGCGGTCGGCAAGAAACGTCGAGGACACGCCTTTGCGTTTGCCATAGCGCACGGCGGCGACGGTGAGGTGCACTTCCTGCGGGTGCGCCTTGGGGCTGGACGCGATGGAATACAGGCGCGGTTGCAGGCGCTTGAAGGTGCTGAGCAGTTCGCTGGCCGAGCAATCGACCGGAAAGGCTTGCAGCACGTCCGCCAGTTGCCGGCCCCACAGCCAGTCTTTGAGCTCAGCCTTGCGCTCGCTGCCCAGCAGTTGTTTCAGTGCGGGATTGGCACTGCGTTCGGCAATCAATGCCAGCGTTTCCTGGCTGGGGCGAGCGATTTCCAGATGCTCGGTCAGGGCCTGGTGCAACGGCACCTCACCGAGCTTGTCGAGGGTGACGGTGGCGTCGGCGCTCATGCCCGTCAGTTCGAGCAATTCGTCGACCAGTTCAGGGCAGTTGCGCGGGTAGACCCCCAGTGCGTCGCCCGCCTCGTAGCTGAGGCCAGAGTCCGCCAGGTCCAGGGAAAACATGCGGGTTTCCTTGTTGTTGCTCTGGCGGTTGAGGTGAAGATTGGTCAGCAGTCGCGAGGCATGCGGTCGGGTCTTGCAGGGTGCCTCGACCGTGCTGGGCGCTACGATAATGGCCGGCTCGTCGATCACCGAAGGCGCAGGCTTGAGGACTTTGTGCAATTGAGCGAGCCAGTTGTCGGCACGCTCTTCGAACTCAGTGTCGCAATCGACCCGCTCGAGCAGGCGGGTAGCGCCCAGCTCCTGCAGGCGTTGATCGAGTTGCTTGCCGTGCTGGCAGAACTGGTCGTAGTTCGGGTCACCCAAAGCCAAAACCGCAAAACGCAGGGATTCAAGGCGCAGTTGGGCATTATTGAGGGTGTGCCAGAAACCTTCGCCATTGTCCGGTGGGTCGCCATCGCCGAAGGTGCTGCTGATCAGCGCCAGGTTGGCGGTAGTCGTCAGTTTGCTGGCTGGAAAGTCAGCCATCGGGCTCAGCTCCACGGCTATCCCGTCGTCACGCAGGCGCTTGGCAAAGCGCTCGGCCAGTGCCTCGGCATTGCCGGTTTGCGAGGCCCACAACAGGGTCAGCGCGGGTGTGCGGTCTGCCGCAACCGGGGTCGCTGGCGCCGGGCTGTCGGCCAGTTCGACGCGACTGAACAACCCACCCAGCACACCGTCAAGCCATAGCCGGGTAGTCGCAGCCAGTGGCGCGTTGGCCGGCATGACCGGTACGCCAGCGATCTGGCGGCCCGCGGTGGATTGCAGGCCACTGACAAAACCGGCGAGGTAGGTGCGTTCGTTATCGCTGAGTGACGGGGAGGGCAGGCTGCGAATGCCCGCGAGATCGGCGAAGGTCTCGATGCTCGACATGACGAGTTCCTCGGAGAGTGTGCAAGCGGGGAGTGGGGCGGTGGCCGGTGCAGGCGAATCGAGAAATTGATGGTTGATCAGTTCGACTCGTTGCAGGGCAACGGCACAAAACTTGAATTCCGGTTGCAGGGAGATCGGGTCGACGGCATCGCTGGTGACCGCGTTGATGGCCAGGTTGTCGCCAAACACATCGTTCCAGTGGAAAGGCGCGAAGCAATTGCCCTCGCGCACCCGTTCGGTCACCACCGCCGGCAATACTGCGCGGCCGCGCAGCGAGCGCACTTCGACCGGGTCCTTGTCCTTGATGCCCAGGCGAGCGGCATCTTCAGGATGAATCTCGATGAACGGCCCAGGGTTGAGTTTGTTCAGGGTGTCGACTTTGCCGGTCTTTGTGAGGGTGTGCCACTGATGCTGCAAGCGACCGGTATTGAGCACGAACGGAAAGGTTTCATCGGGCATCTCTGCCGGTGACAGGTGCGGGCGGGCGAAGAACTTGCCCTTGCCGTTCGCGCTCGGGAACACGATGGCGGGTCGGCTGCCGTCGGCTTCCAGCTTGAGTGCCTGGCTTACGCCGTCATTCACATAGCGGATCGGGTTGCGTATATCGGCGCTGGCGTCGGCACACGGCCATTGCAACGACTGTTCGCGCAGACGGGCATGACTGGCGCCACGCATGTCGTAACCGGTCTGCGGATTCCAGGCGCGTTTGATCTCTTCGAACACCTCATTGGCGTCGGTGTAGCTGAAGGCCTCGGCGAAGCCCATTTCGCACGCCACCCTGGCAATGATTTGCCAGTCGGGCAGGGTTTCGCCGGGCGCCTGCACGGCTTGTTGCATCAGCGTCAGGTTGCGTTCGGAGTTGATCATCACGCCCTCCGCCTCGGCCCATAACGCACCCGGCAGAAGGATATCGGCGTAGCGATTGGTCTCGGTGTCGAGAAAGGCGTCCTGGGTGATTACCAGTTCAGCGGCCTGCAAGCCTTCGATCACTTTCTGGCGATTGGGCACGGACGCTACCGGGTTAGTGCAGATGATCCAGCAGGCCTTGATCTGCCCGGCGCTCATCTGTTCGAACATCGCCACGGTGCCGGCACCGGCTGCGCGCGGCAGGCTGTTGTGGGGGATGTTCCACAAATCCTCGATGAATGCGCGATCCGCCTCCACCAGCAGAGAGCGCTGGCCGGGCAGGCCTGGTCCCATGTAGCCCATCTCGCGGCCGCCCATGGCATTTGGTTGACCGGTCAGGGAAAACGGCCCACTGCCCGGGCGGCAGATCGCGCCGGTGGCCAGGTGCAGGTTGCACAGGGCATTGGTGTTCCAGGTACCGTGGGTGCTTTGGTTCAGGCCCATGGTCCAGCAGCTCATCCACTCGGCGGCTTCGCCGATCCATTGCGCAGCCTGACGGATGTCCGCTTCGGGCAGGCCGGTGATTTCTGCGACGGCATCCGGCGAATAGTCCTCTAGGAAACCGGGCATCGCCTCCCAGCCTTCGGTGAAGGTGGCGATGAAGGCCGGGTCGGTGTGGCCGTTTTTCACCAGCAGGTGCAGCAGGCCATTGAGCAAGGCCAGGTCGGTGCCGGGTTTGATTTGCAGATACAGATCGGCCTTGTCCGCCGTGGCGCTGCGCCGTGGATCGACCACGATCAGTCGGGCGCCGGCCTTGACCCGATCCATCATGCGCAGGAACAGGATCGGATGACAGTCGGCCATGTTGGCGCCGATCACGAAAAACAGATTCGAACGGTCAAAATCCTGATAGGAACCCGGCGGCCCGTCGGCGCCGAGCGACAGCTTGTAGCCGCTGCTGGCGCTGGCCATGCACAAGCGCGAGTTGGACTCGATATTGGCGGTGCGGACAAAACCCTTGGCCAGTTTGGTAATCAGGTACTGGGCTTCAAGCGACATCTGCCCCGACACGTAGAACGACAGCGCATCGGGACCGTGGTTATCCAGAATGGTGCGCAGACGGGTCGCCGTCTCAGTGATGGCCGAATCCATTGCCATACGCACCGGATCTCGACTGCGTTCCTGGCGCAGGTAGGCATTTTCCATGCGCCCCGATTCGGCAATGGCCTTGCCGCATGTCGTGCCTTTGGTGCACAGCCGGCCGAAGTTGGCCGGATGGCTTTTGTCACCCGTGACTTTGACCACTCGGTTGTCTTCGACGTGCATGACGATGCCGCAGCCCACGCCACAATAGGGACACACACTGCGCACGGTTTTATTTGCCATCCTCGCCCCTCGAATCTCTACCGGCACCTGAGCGGTGCGCAAACGCAAAAGGCGCCATGCGGCCCTCCGTAAAAAACGGGGGCTACACGGCGCCTTTGTCGTATAGGTGCAATCAGCGTTGACTGCGTTTGAGGTACTTAGCAAACAGCGCGCCAGAATGTCCGGGGCCGCGCCGAATCAGGGGTTCAAGGCAGGAAAGGGTAAATCGGCATGGGTGCTGCGTGCACTTTTATATGGCGATGCACTTAATGGTGCACCAGCCCAAGGCGGGCCTTCGCAGTCCTTACCGGAATGACAGGCGCAAACGGTCAATGATTTGCTCGACGCTCGGGCCCGGGATGTTTGGCGGTTCCGGGCTCTCGCCAAATTCGCGCCAGATGAACAGCGTCAGTTCGGCGCCATCGGTCAGTGTATGAGCGTGGGCACCCGCACCGAAGTTCTTAAGTAATCTGTAGCGATCATCCTGCCAGAACAATTCTTCGACCCAGTGATAGACCGGGATGCAATGGAAATGAATGGGGAATGCCGGGTCATGGCCAAAGCGGCTGATATAGAGCCATTTGGGTTGCAGTTGCGTCTGCAGGATCTTCTGCACTTTGCCGAGCAGGCTGCCGAGTTCAATCAACGCGGCTTCGGGAAGTTCAGCCAGTGAACTGGTGTTGTATCGCGTCCCCAGCACCAGATAGCCAGGGAGCTTTGACGACATGTGATGGTTGAGTATCCAGTGTGCCGTTTCATGGATGATGAATTGTGGAGCTATGTCCATGGATGAGTGTCCGTTGTCGAAGCAGGCAGTAAAGGCATGGTCGTAGAGCGCATTGAACTGCAGCGCAAGGCGTGACTATGCAATCCCTTGGCCGTTGTCGTATACCTCCACTTCAGCAAGACTCTGCGTCACATGAACTCGCATCCGCTACTTCAGATTTTAGTTCCGGCTGTACAAAGTGCGACACGTTTTTCTGGAAAAAAAACGCCTCATTGTCATGCCGGGGATGGTGCAGGTTTCGGGCGGCAGGAATTTATGGATAAAACCGGGTGCTGACCACCAGACAACGGTGTGTTGATTTAACACCAAGGTATAAAGATCGGCCTGACGTGCCGATATACAATGACACCCGCCGAGGTGCCCGCACTTGAGCCTCACTAACAGGGAAGAATCATGAACGTCACTGCGTCCTCGTCCTCGTCCAGCGCCTTGATCGCTGCCTATACCTCTGCCGCCAACACCAGCACGACGAGTGCCCGGGGCAAAGTGGCGGACAGCAGCGCAGCGCCGGATCAAACGCAGAATGATGACGCGGTGAGCTTTTCCAGCGCGGCCACTGATTACAGCGATGCGATTGCCAGCAACGCGCGGTACTTTCCGGTGCGCGCGGGGATGAACGCCGATGCGTTGATTCTTGGTGTGGCCCAGCCCGGTGCGATTTCCAGCTCCAGGGACAAAACCTTCGCCGACGTCGCCCTCGATGCCCGCAAGCGCATGGATGAAAAATATGCGCAGATGTCGGGCAGCGGCAAGCCCTACGACAACAGCATGGCCGACCGTAATGCGCTGATGGGCGACCTTGACCGGCGCTCGTTGTATGCGGTCGCCACCAACGAAGGCGGGAAGTTCACCAAGCAAGAGCAAACCGCAGCGCAGGACGTGATGCGCCAGCAGGCCCAGCTCGCCACTGGCTACTACGTCGGGCCGGAAGATCAGAAGAAGAACTGGCGGGATCCTTTCGCCAATGACCCGGTCGGACGAGCCAAGGCTGCCTTGAGTTTCATGGACAACATGAGCCCCGAAGAGAAGGCCACACCGCAATGGCTGTCCCAGCGCAACACGCTGCAAACCGCGCTGGATCAAGCGACGGCGGCCGATCCCGTAGAGCTGGCGAAGAAAAAACAACTGTATTTCCCGATCCTCGCCGAGATTCTGCAGAACGGCACCAGCTGGTTCGACAAGAAAGACTCGGATGAAAAGAACGCCAGTGACGCGCTGGACAAGCTCAAAGCGATTGTTCAGTCCACTCGGTGAAAAATCAGTCCGGTATTCGCGAGTTAGCCTTTTCGACCGACTGATTTGTCCTTTAGGCGATATGTACTGGCTTATTAGCGTTAGTCGGTAATTCGCCGCAGGGGTAGAGTCGAGATCACGTTCCTGGCCAACCCGGATGATCCCGATGACCCGCCCGCGCTTTTTACCCGACAACTTCACTCTGACCCTGGTCGGTGTGGTCATTCTCGCCAGTTTGCTACCGGCCAGCGGTCAGGTCGCGGTCGGCTTCGGCTGGTTGACCAACATTGCCATTGCCCTGCTGTTTTTCCTGCACGGCGCCAAGCTGTCGCGGGAATCGATCATCGCCGGCGCCGGTCACTGGCGCCTGCATTTGCTGGTGTTCGGCCTGACGTTTGTGCTGTTCCCGTTGCTCGGCCTGGCACTCAAGCCATTCCTCTCGCCGTTGATCGGCGACAACCTGTACATGGGCATGCTTTACCTCTGTGCGCTGCCTGCCACGGTGCAGTCGGCGATTGCCTTTACCTCGTTGGCCCGCGGCAATATCCCTGCGGCGATTTGCAGCGCGGCGGCGTCGAGTCTGTTCGGGATCTTCCTCACACCGTTGCTGGTGACGTTGCTGATGGACGTGCACGGCGATGGCGGTTCGACAGTCGATGCCATCCTGAAAATCAGCGTGCAACTGTTGCTGCCGTTCGTTGCCGGACAAATCGCCCGCCGCTGGATCGGCGCCTGGGTGGCACGCAACAAGGGTTGGCTGAAATTTATCGACCAAGGTTCGATCTTGCTGGTGGTCTATGGCGCGTTCAGCGAAGCGGTGATCGAAGGCATCTGGCACCAGATCCCGTTGCGTGATCTGGCCGGACTGGTGGTTGCCTGCTGTGTGTTGCTGGGGCTGGTGCTGGTGGCTTCTACCGTGCTGGGCAAAGTCTGCGGCTTCAGTCAGGAAGACCGCATCACCATCCTCTTCTGCGGCTCGAAGAAAAGCCTGGCCACCGGTGTGCCGATGGCGCAGGTGCTGTTCGCCGGCAGCACCATCGGTGTGCTGATCCTGCCATTGATGTTGTTCCATCAGATTCAATTGATGGTCTGCGCGGTCCTCGCGCAGCGCTTCGCCAATCGCCCGGAATCGGTGCCCGAGTTGATGGGACAGGTCGATCCTTGATTGCATCCGGCTAACTCACTTGCGGTAAACTGCCTGCGCAAAAGGCGCCGCTGCGTTGAATCGCGGCGGTGCCCCTTTACCTCGCAAGCAAGAGAGTCCCATGGCCAACCAAGACATCACTTTCACCCCCGATCCCGACGCAGACTCCATTTCCTCCGACGTTGCCGGTTTCGGCGGCATGCTGGTCTCCACGCAGATTCCCACCCGCGCCGACGGGAGCCTGGAGCTGGGTGACATTACCCTGCAAAGCGAATGCACCCTGCAAGCGCTCAAGGTTGCGCTGGAGCGTGCCGGCAGTTCCATGGACCGCGTGTTGCACCTGACCATTTACCTCACCGACATGGCCGACCGCGCCGCGTTCAACGAGGTGTACAAGCGCTTCTTCGCCAAGCCATGGCCGGTGCGCGCCGCCGTAGGCGTTGCTTCACTGGCAGTCGAAGGCATGCGTGTGGAAGTCACGGCAATGGCGGCCAAGGCCTGATCCCGGCAGGACGCACACAAACCTGATCGAACAATTTGCATCCTGTGGCGAGGGAGCTTGCTCCCGCTGGACTGCGCAGCAGTCCTTGTTTCAGAGGCGCTTCACGCCCCAGCGGGAGCAAGCTCCCTCGCCACAGCTACAGCGCTTCCACAGGGTTTGAGGCATTCCAGGCCTGCCCGAGGCAGCCACCGGGCAGCCTACGGGTGCCGGTCAGGCGTTTCACCGGTACAATGCGCGCCTCGACCGTGACAGCCTGACTAAAAAAATATTATGTCCCTGCCCAAACATCACCTGGAATTGCTCAGCCCCGCCCGCGACGTAGCCATCGCCCGCGAGGCCATTTTGCATGGCGCCGATGCGATCTACATCGGTGGCCCGAGCTTCGGCGCCCGCCACAATGCCTGCAATGAAGTGAGCGAGATCGCCGAACTGGTGGAATTCGCCCGTCGTTATCACGCCCGGGTGTTCACCACCATCAACACCATCCTGCACGACAACGAACTGGAGCCGGCCCGCAAGCTGATCCACCAGTTATACGATGCCGGTGTCGACGCGCTGATCGTCCAGGACCTGGGTGTGATGGAGCTGGATATCCCGCCGATCGAGCTGCACGCCAGCACCCAGACCGACATCCGCACCCTGGCGCGAGCGAAGTTCCTTGACCAGGCTGGCTTCTCGCAACTGGTGTTGGCCCGAGAGTTGAACCTGCAGGAAATCCGCGCCATCGCCGACGAGACGGAAGCGGCGATCGAATTTTTCATCCACGGCGCTTTGTGCGTCGCGTTCTCCGGGCAGTGCAACATTTCCCACGCGCAGACTGGCCGCAGTGCCAACCGAGGCGACTGCTCCCAGGCCTGTCGATTGCCGTACACCCTCAAGGATGAAAAGGGTGGCGTGATCGCTTACGAAAAACACTTGTTGTCGATGAAGGACAACAACCAGAGCGCCAACATCCGCGCCCTGGTCGAGGCAGGCGTGCGATCGTTCAAGATCGAAGGCCGCTACAAGGACATGGGTTATGTGAAGAACATCACCGCCTATTACCGCCAGCGCCTCGACGCCGTGCTCGAAGAGCGTCCGGACCTGGCCCGCGCCTCCAGCGGCCGCACCGCGCACTTCTTCCTGCCCGACCCGGAAAAAACCTTCCACCGTGGCAGCACTGATTACTTCGTCACTGACCGCAAGATCGACATCGGTGCCTTTGACTCGCCGACGTTCACCGGTTTGCCAGTCGGCGTTGTCGAGAAAGTTGCCAAGCGCGACATGCTGGTCGTGACGCACGAGCCACTGTCCAACGGCGATGGCCTCAATGTGCTGGTCAAGCGTGAAGTGGTGGGTTTTCGCGCGAACATCGCCGAGCCCAAAGGCGAGTTCGAAGAGGACGGCGAGAAGCGCTATCGCTATCGCGTCGAGCCCAACGAGATGCCGGAGGGCATGTACAAGCTGCGTCCCAACCACCCGCTCAATCGCAACCTCGATCACAACTGGCAACAGGCGCTGCAAAAGACTTCTGCCGAGCGTCGTGTGGCCTTGCGCTGGGTCGCTCGTCTGCGTGAAGAACAGCTTGAACTGACGGCCACCAGTGAAGAGGGCGTCAGCGCCAGCGTCACCTTGAATGGCCCGTTCGGTGCCGCCAACAAGCCGGAACAGGCGCTCGAGCAATTGCAGGATCTGCTCGGCCAGCTGGGGACCACTCAGTATCACGCCATCGACATCAAGCTCGACGCCCCACAGGCGTACTTCGTCCCGAATTCGCAGCTCAAGGCCTTGCGCCGCGAGGTGATTGAAGCCTTGACCGATGCACGGATCGCCGCCCACCCGCGTGGCAGCCGTAAAGCCGAAACCACACCGCCACCGGTGTACCCGGAGTCGCACCTGTCGTTCCTGGCCAACGTCTACAACCAGAAGGCCCGCGATTTTTATCACCGCCATGGGGTCAAGCTGATCGACGCGGCGTACGAGGCGCATGAGGAAACCGGCGAGGTGCCGGTGATGATCACCAAGCACTGCCTGCGGTTCTCCTTCAACCTGTGCCCCAAGCAGGCGAAGGGCGTGACTGGTGTGCGCACCAAGGTCGCGCCGATGCAACTGATCCACGGCGATGAAGTGCTGACCCTGAAGTTCGACTGCAAGCCGTGTGAAATGCACATCATCGGCAAGATGAAAGGCCACATCCTTGGCTTGCCACAGCCGGGCAGCGTTCAACCGGTTGTCGGCCACATCAGCCCCGAAGACCTGCTCAAGACCATTCCCCGCGCTCCGCACTGAGTAGCAGCTGAAAAGATCGCAGCCTGCGGCAGCGCCTACAGGAATCCACTGTAGGAACTGCCGCAGGTTGCAATCTGTTGATCGGGTCGTCGCGCTTTGCTTGTTCTCGACTGGCGGGCTTCGCGAGCTGTGCTAGCGTCTTGAGGTCAACCCTCATTTGCGAGCCTCTGCCATGGACGAGACCATCGTTAATGTAACCACCGAGAAGTTCAACGCACTGATCGCCGTGGTGCAGGCGTACGGCGTCGCCTTTGCGGTCAAGATGCTGACCGCCATCGCCTTCTGGATCGTCGGGCGCTGGCTGATCGGTTTTGCGGTCGGCATGGTGCAGAAGGCCCTCGGCAAGCAGAAGGTCGACCCCACCGTGCTGCGATATGTCGGGTCGGCCATCACCGTGACGCTGAACATCATCCTGGTGATTGCCATCCTCGGTTACCTCGGCATGCAGACCACCACGTTCGCCGCGCTGCTCGCTGCGGTCGGCCTGGCCATCGGCATGGCCTGGTCGGGGTTGCTGGCCAATCTGGCGGCGGGTGCATTCATTATTGTCTTGCGGCCGTTCAAGGTCGGCGATTTCATTTGCGCTGGCGGGGTCACCGGTACGGTCACCGAGATCGGTCTGTTCGCCACTGCAATCAACACCCCGGACAACGTGCTGACCCTGGTGGGCAACAACAAAATCTTCAGCGACAACATCCAGAACTTCACCCACAACCCGTTCCGCCGCGTCGATCTCCAGGCGCAGCTGTCGGGCGCGAGCGACTGGAAAGCGGCGGCGGCTTTGCTCAAGGAAAAAATCGCGGCGATTCCCAATGTGCTCGCGACGCCTGCGGTCGATGTGGAAATCATCGAGTTCAATCTGGTAGGGCCGGTGTTGGCGGTGCGTCCTTACTGCCATAACGAACACTACTGGCAGGTCTATTTCGACACCAATCGCGTGATCAAGGATGCCCTCGGCGAAGCCGGTTTCCCGGCGCCGATGCCGGCGCAAACCGTGATCTTCCAGCAAGGCGCCGCACTGCCTGGCGCACTGGCGAAGGAGTGATCGCAGCAAGCGCCGGTGATCATTGAGCCGCTTGGCTTGCAGCGGTTTCTGCAAGTCTGGCGATAACCTTGATTTCGAACGCGAATCCATAGAGCCAGGTGACGCCGACGGCGGTCAATGTCGGATGCGGTGCCTGGCCCCAGAACTCTGGCACCACCTTCCAGATCCTCTCGAATGTCGATTGGGGATCGACCATGAAGACGGTGACGTCCACTACATCGTCGAAGCTGCAACCGGCCGCACTCAAAATCCCGTTCAGGTTGTTGAACGCTTGCCGCACTTGCTCCTCCAGGTCTGCCTTGGGCGAGCCATCCTCGTTACTGCCCACTTGCCCCGACACAAACAAAAAGCCATTGGAGCGGATCGCCGGCGAGTAGCGATTGCGCTCGTAAAGTGCCTGGCGTGCGGGTGGGAAAACGACATCACGTTGGGTCATGACAACCTCCTTCGATTAACGATGGGGAGACTCTAAGGCCAGGCACTTGCCCGATA
Source organism: Pseudomonas sp. Sample_24 (assembly GCF_004307605.1). Lineage (NCBI taxonomy): Bacteria > Pseudomonadati > Pseudomonadota > Gammaproteobacteria > Pseudomonadales > Pseudomonadaceae > Pseudomonas > Pseudomonas sp. Sample_24. The sequence continues at coordinate 26,788 of NZ_RCNW01000339.1, read as the reverse complement.
AACGCGCAACTGCAACTATCACTGTTTGCGAATCCCAAACAATCGAACAGCAATTCGGGGCAGGTATGGACCGTTTCGATGCAATGCAGGCGTTCGCCCGGGTAGTGGAGTCGGGCAGCTTCACCAAAGCCGCCGAGACGCTGCACTTGAGCAAGACCAGCGTCACGCAACTGGTGCAACAGTTGGAGGCGCGCTTGCGGGTCAAATTGCTCAACCGTACGACACGCAAGGTCAACGTCACCGCCGATGGTGCCGTCTATTACGAGCGCGTAGTGCGACTGCTGGCCGATCTGGACGATGCCGAAACCAGCCTGTCGAGTGCCTCGACGGTGCCCAGGGGCAGGCTTCGGGTGGATGTGCCCAGCCCATTGGCCAGTCTGATCCTGGTCCCGGCATTGCCGGAATTTCATGCCCGTTATCCGGATATCCAGGTCGACATGGGCGTCAGTGATCGCATCGTCGATCTGATTGATGAGAACGTCGATTGCGTTGTGCGCGGAGGCGAGTTGACCGATCAATCGCTGATGGCCCGAAGGGTGGGAGACCTGCAATTGGGGGTGTTCGCTTCGCCGGGATATCTGGAGCGTGTCGGCAGGCCATCGCATCCAAAGGATCTGGAAGATTCCGAGCATCGCATCGTCGGTTTCCTGTGGGCGCGAACCGGCAAGGCTTTGCCCTATGCCATGCGCAATCAAAGTGAAAGCCTGGAGATCAAGGGGCGCTACGTGTTGGCGGTCGACGATGGCAACGCTTACATGGCAGCGGGCCTGGCCGGCATGGGCATCCTCTGGTTGCCCGATTACATGTCCAGGCCCTGGCTGGCGAGTGGCCAATTGGTTGCGCTGTTCGAGGATTGGCAGCTCGATCCGATGCCGCTCTACGTGGCGTTCCCCCCGAACCGGCATATCAGCCGCAAGGTACGCGTATTCATCGATTGGGTCGCTGAGCTGATGGCGCAGCACGCGCCGATTGCGGACCGACGTTCTGCGGCGCAATCCGTGACCTGAACGGAAAAGATCCGCACCAGCGATCGCGGGCTCTGCGGATCAAAGCGCAATGTAGCCGAAGTAAATGAAAGCCATGCCCGCCGCGAGGGCGAACGCGCCCAACGCTTTCGTCGTCGATCGGTTGGTGCGCAGCGCGCCGCTGGAGCGTGGCAAGTGCATGCCTGAATCCAGGGGACGCTCAAAGAGGCCTTCCAGGGTGGCCCGGTAGGTGTAGCGCAAGCCCAGCAGGATAAACAGGGCGATCAGGCCAAGTGAAGATGCATTCAGGAAAACCGGGTCAATCCGCGGCTTGGGCAGCTCGTCTTCGCAGGCGGCACTGTCGATTTCGGCGATGCTTATTCTTCCATTGTTGATTGAAGCCAGCGCAGAACCCTTGAGGTACGACGCTTGTTGCTCCAGGTCCAGCGCCTGATACTGCCACAGCGTTGCCGAACCTTCCCGGCAATAGGTAAAACCGCTCGGGTTGGCAGCGACGATGATACAGGCGTCGTGGATACCACTTTTTTTCAGGGTTTCAGTGGCTGAGCGGGTGAAATCCAGTTCGAGGACAGGAATGACGCCATTGGCAAAAGCCCCGGCCGAGACAAACAAGTTCCCCAAAAGGCAGATGGTAGAAATGTTCAAGGTTGAGTGTCCTTGTTTTTATCGGCTTCTGCAGGAGTCGGCGAGGTTTTGACCCTCACAGATGGAGTCTAGATCGCGAATGACGATGTGATGGCAGAACGTGTGAAAGACAATGCTTCCGTTTATCGAGCGACCGGTGACATGGCACCGCCTTCGATCCTGTGCCTTACTCGAAAACCATACCGGGGAGGGTTGGGGATGCGACACAGAGGCGCAAAGTTCTGGTTATGGCTCAACAATCGGTTACCGGTCAAAATTTATGAAGATGCGCTGAACGACGGTCGGCAGATCGAAGTGCATTCACGCATTACGCAAGAAGGAATGACGCAGGTCTTCATCGGCATCTACGACAATCGTGGTGGCGTGATGTTTGAAGACTTTCAGGATCGCGGTTTCCGCGAACCGCTGGCTTCAGCATTGAAGTGGGGGGCGTCCTGGGCTCGGGAAGTTATTCTGGACATGCAACCTTTCACGGCGCCCCATCGGCCGCAGTTGACGTTGAGCACGGTGATCGCCGACGAATCGATCCTGGCATTGCGGCGGATGGAACTGACTGAAAGTCAGAGACGCAAAATCAGATTCGATGATGCTCGGGCTGAGTATCAAGCCGCTCAGGCGGCCATGCTCGAGTTGATGCGCTCGACCACCACGGTTGACCCAAAAGTATGGGCTGAGCATCAGAATCGATTGCGAGAGGCGATTGACCGCAGGATCTGGGTGCAACGCAGCTACCTGTGCTGAATTTGATCACCCACTGCATTTCGTCGAGGTATTGCGTCTGACGCGGGAGCTGCCGAAGGCTGGATCTTTGAATCTTGCTTTAAAAAACAAAATCAGAGATGGCAGCCTCGTTTCGCTCGACAGCTCCGACAGGCCATGCGTTCGCTGCATCAACCACGTTTGGGCAGTGTCCAGTTCGGCCGGATGAAATGGCAGGTGTAACCTTCAGGAAGCCGTTCCAGATAATCCTGGTGTTCGGGTTCTGCCTCCCAGAAGGGGCCAGCGGGCTCGATTTCGGTGACCACCTTGCCGGGCCAGAGCCCCGAAGCGTCCACATCGGCAACGGTGTCCAACGCGACGCGTTTCTGCTCTTCGCTTTTGTAGTAAATCGCCGAGCGATAGCTGGTGCCCAGATCGTTGCCCTGGCGGTTTTTGGTGCTCGGATCGTGGATCTGGAAGAAAAACTCGAGGATCTGTCGATAGCTGATCTGCGTCGGGTCGAAGACGATTTCGATCGCTTCGGCGTGAGTGCCATGGTTGCGGTAAGTTGCATTGGGCACATCGCCGCCCGAGTAGCCGACCCGCGTGGTGATCACGCCCGGTTGGCGTCGCAGCAGATCCTGCATGCCCCAGAAGCAGCCGCCGGCAAGAATGGCGGTTTCGGTGTTCGTCGTCATGGTATGCACCTCCCATCAGATAACGGCCTCGTGGGGGAGGCCGTCAGACCCTCATTGCATCTTGCTGTGATCCATCTTGCTGTGATCCATGTTGCCATGACCCATCGTGCCAAGCGCACGAGCCGGGGCATCGACCTTGATCGTTTCTTTCTCGCCCTTGGCGTTTTCCACGGTCAGGGTCAGGGGAACGCTGTCGCCCTCCTTGATCTGCGCCGTCAGGTTCATGAGCATGATGTGATAGCCATGGGGGTCAAAGCTCACGGCCTTGCCGGCGGGCAGGGCAACCGAGTCGACCTGCTGCATGCTCATCACATCGTCCTTCATGCTGGACTGGTGAATCTGCACCAGCTTCGCCACCGGCGACTGCACGCTCAACAATTTGCTGTCGGTGTCTGCCTTGAGGGTCATGAAGGCGCCGCTCGAAGGCTGACCGGCCACCGTTGCCCGGACCCAGGCGTCGTTGACCTCGGTTTGCGCGGACACCTGCCACGCCATGCCGAGCAGGGAAAGGCCCAGGGCCAGTTGTTTGATGCGTGGCGCGCAGAACGAAATCATCAGCAAACCTCCATGACGGTGAGCAGGTCTTCTGCGCACTCTTGAGCGGTAAGGGACGCGGACAGGCCAAGGCGCAGGTTGCCCCGGGAGTCGAACACGAAACTGGTGGCGGTGTGGGACAGGGTATAGGTGTCGCCGCTCGGGACCTTCTCGAAGAATACGCCGAACTCCTTGGCGGTGGCCGCGGTTTCTTCCAGCGTGCCGTACAACGCCTCGAAACTCGGGTCGAAGGCTTTGACGTATTGGTCGAGCAATTCTGGGGTATCGCGCTCCGGGTCCAGGGTGATGAAGATCACTTGCAGGCGCTCGCCATCGCGGCCCATCAGTTTTTTCGCCTGGGCGGCGCGGGCCAGGGTGGTCGGGCAAACCGCCGGGCACTGGGTGAAACCGAAGAAGATCATCGGCATCAGGCCCTGATAGCTGCCGAGCATCCGGGTTTCGCCCTGGGTGTCCTTGAGCTTGAAGGAACGCCCCATGATCTTGTCGCTCAGGTCCTTGCCGTACTTGAACGACAGCTTGCTGCTGTCATCGCAGCCGGCGAGCAGGCCGAGGCTCAGCAGGCTCATGCCTTGCAGGACCGTGCGACGGGAATACAACGTACTCATGGAAAAAAGCATCCTGTGTAGCGACTGGATATCTACAGTGGCTGATCAATCAGACGAGAAAAAGCGCAGGGATGTTAACAAACTGTTGCCCGTTGGCGCTCAATCGATGGCCGGCCGGTCATGCGCCAAAAGGTCGCGGGCCCGTCAAATACAAGAGAATACAAAGCGCTCGGCTGTCGACACATTGCAGATACAAACATCAGGTTTGATAGGGTCGTCCAATACCTCAAAGAGAGCATCGCCATGTTTCGTAAACTGCAGCAAGCCGCGCGTTTCCTGAGCCAGAGCGGACGTTTGATGGTGGGCATGCCCGACTACGACAATTACGTCGCGCAAATGGCGATCAACCAGCCGGGCGAGCCGGTGATGAGCTATGAGGCGTTTTTCCGCGAGCGTCAGGAAGCGCGGTTTGGCCGTGGGAAATGTAATACGCGGTGTTGCTGAGACAAAGATCCCGTCCACAAGGTCATCCAGAACCCCTGTAGGAGCTGAGCTTGCTCGCGATTGCGGTATGTCTGTGACATCAAGGCTGACTGATGCACCGCTATCGCGAGCAAGCTCGGCTCCTACAGGGATTTGCGCACTTTTAAAGCGCGATGTCCGGCAATTTGCACCAGTGCGAAGCGGTTTCCTGAACCATTCCCCCCTGTAACATCAACCTCTGACAATCCTGCTCACTTCGCCAGAAGCGTTGCGGACACGGCTCTGCAGGTCTGTTTCCAGTTTCTGTGCGCGCTTGGCACAAACACTGCATCCACCCCATCAGCGCCATCTGGAAAAGATGGACCGCCCACTCGGTCAACGACGATCGATCAACCGCACAGGTCGTGGGCAATATCGGTGGATCAGGCATGGCCGTCTGGTTTCAACACCGCAAAAGAACAGGCAAAGACGCCTGGAACCGCAAGGTTTCAGGCGTTTTTTTTTGCTTTTTTTCACCGTGATGGGCTTTGGGCAGGTGTCGTTTATGAATTCCAATGTGGCCACTTTGAACAAGCAGCAAACGCTGATCGTCATCGGCAATGGCATGGTCGGACATCACTGTGTCGAGCAGTTGATCGAGCGCGGTGCCCTTGAACATTATCGCTTGCACGTATTCAGCGAAGAGCCGATGCGCGCCTACGACCGTGTGCATCTGTCCGAATACTTTTCCGGTCGCGATGCCGAGTCGCTGGCACTGAGTGACGCGGCGTTGTACCAGACACCGGGCGTGACCCTGCACCTGGGAGTGCCGGTGCTGGAAATCGACCGTGCCCGTCGCCAGGTGATCACCGCCCAAGGCTCTGTTGCCTACGACAAACTGGTCCTGGCCACCGGTTCCTACCCATTCGTACCGCCGATCGAAGGCGCCGAAGGCGATTCGCGGCTGGTCTACCGCACCCTTGAAGACCTTGATGCCATTCGCGCTGCTGCAGCCAACGCCAGGCGCGGTGTAGTGGTCGGCGGTGGTTTGCTCGGCCTGGAAGCGGCCAATGCCCTGAAAAGCCTGGGGCTGGAAGCACACGTCGTGGAGTTCGCACCGCGCCTGATGCCGGTGCAACTGGACGATTTGGGTGGGCTGGCGCTCAAGGCGCAGATCGAACGATTGGGCGTCGGTGTTCACCTGTCCCGCGCCACGCAATCGATCAGTGCTGGCGAGCAGTACCGCTATCGGATGAATTTTGCCAATGACGAATTCCTTGAAACCGACCTGATCGTATTTTCCGCTGGTATTCGGGCGCAAGATGCCCTGGCTCGCCAGTGCGCGCTGGAGATCGGCCCGCGCGGCGGCGTAGTGATCGACGACACGTGCCTGAGCTGCGATCCGAACATTTACGCCATCGGCGAATGCGCATCGTGGAACGGCAGCCTGTTCGGTCTGGTCGCTCCCGGCTACCAGATGGCTCGCAGTGTCGCGGCGCGGTTGTGCGACGACGTCGCCGAACCGTTCCAGGGCGCCGACATGTCGACCAAGCTCAAACTGCTGGGCGTCGATGTCGGCTCCATCGGTGACGCCCATGCCAATACCCCGGGCGCCCGTAGTTACCAGTTCATCGACGAAACCACCGCCAGCTATCGGCGCCTGGTGGTCGATGCCAGCGGCAAACGGGTACTCGGCGCAGTGTTGATCGGCGACAACAGCTATTACGACACGCTGTTGCAATACATGCAGAACGCGATTGCCTTGCCGTCGGAGCCGGCCGCGCTGATCCTGCCGTCGTCCGAAGGTGCGCCGACCCTCGGCCCGGGCGCCTTGCCGCAAGCTGCCACCATCTGTTCCTGCCACAACGTGACCAAGGGCGCCATCTGCTCGGCCATCGACGGCGGCTGCACCGACCTCGGCCTGCTCAAGTCGCAGACCAAGGCCTGCACTGGTTGCGGTGGTTGCGCCGGGTTGCTCAAGCAAGTCTTCGAACATGAGCTGATTGCCCGAGGCGTCAGCGTCGACAAGAGCCTGTGCGAACATTTCGCCTACACCCGACAGGAGTTGTATGCACTGGTGCGGGTGGAAGGGGTGATCACCTTCGAAGAACTGTTGGCCAAGCATGGCCGTGGCCACACCGGTTGCGACGTGTGTAAACCGGCGGTGGGCTCGATCCTGGCGTCGTGCTGGAACCAGCCAATCATGGATCCGTCGCTGGTGCCGTTGCAGGACACCAACGATACGTTCATGGCCAACATGCAGAAAAACGGCACCTACTCAGTGGTACCGCGCATTCCCGGGGGCGAGATCACGGCCGACAAACTGATTGCCATCGGCGTGGTGGCGAAGAAATACGACCTCTACACCAAGATCACCGGCGGCCAGCGCATCGACCTGTTCGGCGCGCAGTTGCATGAATTGCCGGACATCTGGGCGGAGCTGATCGAAGCCGGTTTCGAAACCGGCCACGCCTACGGCAAATCGACCCGCACAGTGAAGTCCTGCGTCGGCAGCACCTGGTGTCGCTATGGCGTGCAAGACAGCGTGCAAATGGCGCTGACCATCGAAGACCGCTACAAAGGCCTGCGTTCGCCGCACAAGCTCAAGTTCGCGGTGTCCGGTTGCACCCGTGAATGCGCAGAGGCCCAAAGCAAGGACGTGGGGGTGATCGCTACCGAGAAAGGCTGGAACCTCTACATCGCCGGCAACGGTGGCATGCGTCCACGGCACGCCGAACTGTTCGCCACCGATCTGGATGACGCGACGCTGATCCGTTACATCGATCGCTTCCTGATGTTCTACATCCGCACCGCCGACAAATTGCAGCGCACGTCGGTCTGGCGCGAAAGCCTGGAAGGCGGCCTGGATTACCTCAAGGACGTGATCATCCACGACAGCCTTGGCCTGGGCGCCGAACTCGAGTCGCAGATGCAATTGGTGGTCAATCGCTATGAATGCGAGTGGGCCAACGCCCTCAAGGATCCGGAAAAACTCAAGCGTTTCCGCACCTTCGTCAACGACAAACGCCCGGACCCGGACATTCACTTTGTCCAGGAGCGCGGCCAACGCCGGCCGATCATGGCCGCCGAACTCAACCTGATCCCTGTCACCGAGGAGACTGTCTGATGAGCCTGTTTAATACTCAGCGCGCTGCACGTGTAGAGAATATCGATGCCTGGCAATCGGTGTGCAGCCAGCAGGATCTGGTGAGCGATTCCGGTGTCGTGGTGTGGCTCGACGGTGCGCAAGTGGCGCTGTTTTACCTGCCGGGCGCGGAGGGCAAAAAACTCTACGCCATCGACAACCATGACCCGCAATCCGGGGCCAACGTGATTGGCCGCGGCCTGATCGGCAGTATCAAGGGGGATCTGGTGGTGGCGTCGCCGATCTACAAACAGCATTTTCGCCTGGAAGACGGCAGCTGCCTGGAGTATCCACAACAGCGTTTGCGGGTCTGGCCGGTGCGGTTGAAGGAAGGGCGGGTGGAAGTCGGGCTGGCCTGACGTTGTACGCGATTCGCATCAGGAGACGCACATGAAGACAGCCGCACAGTTGCTCAAGCTCAAAGTCGTGGAAAACCAGCAGGTGCACAGCATCGCACCGGATGCCATGGTGCTCGAGGCCGTGAAGAAAATGGCCGAGAAGAACGTGGGCGCGTTGCCGGTGATCGAAAAGGGCGAAGTCGTTGGTGTGATCAGCGAGCGTGACTACGCGCGCAAGGTGGTGCTGCTGGGGCGTTCATCAGTCGGCACCCCGGTCAGGGCCATCATGAGTTCTCCGGTGGTTACCGCTGATAGCCAACAAAGCATCGAGCATTGCATGGCGGTCATGACTGACAGCCATTTGCGGCATCTACCGGTTGTTGAGAATGGCGAGCTGATCGGTTTGCTGTCGATCGGCGATCTGGTCAAGCAAGCCATTGTCGAGCAGGCCGACCTGATTCGTCAGTTTGAACATTACATCCGCGGGCACTGAGACACGCTTTTCATCAGCCACGCAAAAGGGGAGGGATCGGAGGGTAGCCGCCGATTCGTCCCCTTTTTTTGCGGGATTATCCAAGCATCAGAATTTGAACGCCTGCCGTCCTACCAACAGCCATTTCCCGTGCTGTTTTTGCCAGATCTGGAAGTTCTCGATTTCAGTCGGGACCACCTCGGTGCCCTTGAGGGCCTGGGCCGAGAAGTGGTGGCGAACCAATGCAACATCGCCGGACAAGGTGATGGTCTGGTTCTGCATCTCAAGGGTCTTGAAGGCACTTTTGCCGGTTTCGATGTCGGCGATGAAAGCTTTCTTGTCCTGGATCTTGCCGCTGGAATGACCATAAGTCAGGTTCTCGGCGGTCAATGCCTGCAGTTCGGCGATGTCCTTGTGCAACATGGCCTGGGTCAGGTGATCGACGGCTTGTGCTACTTCCTTGTCCGCGGCAGCAGGAGCGGCTGCAACGTAGCCGCTGAACAGGCAGAAAAATCCGATCAGCAATGTGGTTTTTTTCATGAAGGTTTCCTTGTTGTTGTTTAGGGTGACTGAGCTTGAAAATAGATTTGTCAGTCATCGTACAACCTAGCATGCGCTTGCGGAAAAAAGCGAACTTGCGCCGCAGGTTTTTCTCGAAGTTAAACGTTCGTCACGGTTTTTTATTTCAAGTGTCGGATTTCGAGGAATCAATGCCATGCAGCCCAAAGATCATCCGCGATACGAACTGACGTTGCTGGTGACATTGCTGGTCATCGTCGCGGTTTCCGGTTTTGCCCCGCGCAGCCGGATCGATTGGGCGTTGGAAAATCTGTTGGTGCTGTTGTTGGTGGGTACATTGCTGGCGGTTTATCGGCGGTTTCGTTTGTCTGCGACGTCCATCACCCTGGTATTCGTATTCCTGTGTATTCACGAGTTGGGTTCGCACTACACCTATTCCATGGTGCCTTACGACCGATGGTGTTCCGCCCTTACCGGGTTCAGTTTCGATAAAACCTTTGGCTGGCACCGCAACCATTTCGATCGACTGGTGCATCTGAGTTACGGCCTGTTGATGGTCTTTCCCATTCGTGAAGTGCTGGCGCGGCTGACGCCACTGCGTGGGTTCTGGCTGTTTTTTGTCACCGTGAACATCATGCTTTCCACCTCGGCGGTTTATGAACTGGTGGAGTGGGTGGGCGGCGCTTACCTCGGCGACGACACTGCCAAAGCCTTCGTTGGTGCACAAAACGATCCGTGGGATTCGCAAAAGGACATGGCGCTCGCCATTCTTGGGGCCTTCATCAGCCTGTCGCTGGTTTCGCTGCGCAGCAGCCTGTTCCAACCCGCGTTGCCTACCGCGTGTCGCAAAAACTGCAATCAGTGAAGTCAGCCCTTCAATTCCCGTTTGGTGCAGTCGATAACCTCTTCAGCAATGCAAATTGTGCTGGCGCAAGCCACCCGATAAACGTACGAAGAGGAACCACAGAGTGTCCATTAAACTGCGTTTACTGTTGCTGATCGGCACAGGCGTGATCACTGCCTTGATCATGGGGCTGGTCAGTTACCTGGGCAATGGCCAAATGGCGCAAGCGGTGAAGGACAACGACGTCGGCATGACTGCACTGCGTAACCACCTTGAAGCCGACATGATGCACGACGCCTTGCGCGCCGATGTGCTGTCGGCGATGTTGGTGGGATTGGGCAAAAGCACCAGCAGCCAGGCCGAGGTACGGAGTTCCATCGAGGAGCACTCCACGCGTTTTCGCGAAGTATTGGGCGAAAATTTCAAGCTGCCGGTCAACGACACCTTGAAAACCGCGTTGAACCAAATCAAGCCGAGCCTGGACACCTACATCGGCACCGCCGAACGCATCGTCGCGCTGGCGCTGGAGAATCCGCAAGCCGCGCAAGCGCAACTGGGCACGTTCAACCAGGCTTTCGGCCAACTGGAAGACCAGATGGCGGCGCTCAGCGAGTTGATCGAGAGCAACACGCATCAGACCAGCCAAGGCACAGCGCAAGCCATCAGCAACGCTAACTTCGCACTTGCCTGCGTTCTGGTTGCCAGCCTGTTGCTGCTGTTGGCGCAGGGCCGCTGGGTGATTCTCAGCATCATGGCGCCTTTGCAGACGGCCAGCCGCATTGCCGAGCGCATCGCTCACGGCAACCTCAGCGAAACCATCGTCGAGCCGACCCGCAAGGACGAAGCCAGCACGCTGATTCGCAGCCTCGCCACCATGCAGCGCGATTTACGCGGCATGATCGAAGTGGTGCGCAGCAATGCCCATGGTGTCAGCGGCATGAGCGAGCAACTGAGCAGCGGTTGCCACGAAGTCGCCGGCAGCAGCCAGCAGCAAAGCGCCGCCGCCAGTACCATGGCCGCGGCGGCCAGTGAAATGACGGCAAGCATCGAAGAAATCACCCGGCACGCCGAGCGCGCGCTGGATATGGCCAATCAGGCTGAAGCCTTGGCCAAGGATGGTGGGCGGGTGATCCATCAGGTGGTCAACGACATGGACGGCATCGCCCGCTCGGCGCAGCAGTCAGCGCAGGTGATTCGCACGCTGGACAAGGAATCCGAAGGGATTTTCAGCATTATCCAGGTCATCAAGGGCATCGCCGATCAAACCAACCTGCTGGCACTCAACGCCGCCATCGAGGCTGCCCGTGCCGGCGAACAGGGCCGTGGTTTCGCGGTAGTCGCCGACGAAGTGCGCAGCCTGGCCGGGCGTACCAGCGCCTCGACCCAGGAAATCGCCGCCATGGTCTCGCGCATCCAGCAAAGCACCCGCGAAGCGGTGATCAGCATGGAGGAGGGCGTGGCCCAGGTCGACAAAGGCATGGCCGTGACTGCCGACGTCGAACGCGCCATCCGCGAGATCCTCGAAGCTACGCTCAACACCACGCAACTGGTCAACGATATCAGCCGCACCATCGGCGAGCAGAGCCTGGCCAGCAACGAAATCGCCCATCAGGTCGAGATGATCGCCGGCATGTCCGAAGGCAACAGCAAAGTAATCGGGCAAACGGCTACGACGACGGACGAGTTATCGAACCTGGCCGGGCAATTGTCGCAGTCGGTGGATCGGTTTCGGCTTTGACATTCAAATCATCCGTTGCCTGATAAGTCCTCATCGCGAGCAAACTCGCTCCCATACCGGATTTAGGGCGATCACAAGTTTTGTGTTCGCTGAAGATTATCCGTAGACGCGTGCTTGCTCGCGGATACGCTCCCCTGCCTCCCAATCTATTGGTGTGCCAATGCGGGGAGATTCGGTGTGCCCTAAAAATGACATGCAATGTTTTTTGCAAGTTAAAAAAACATTGCAAAGCGATCATCATGCTGTGAATATGTCTCTGCGAATTTAAAAAAACAAAATCGCATGCGGCACTGATCGAGATCAGGCCATTACAAAAACGACATAAACACAGGCTTGAAGCCGGCACTGCCCTTGGCCGGACTTTGCAGCGAAGGAGAACCTCTCCCGTGAATCGCTTATTGAACAGATCTCTTTGCGTCACCCTGCAAGCGCTCGGCGTCATCGCGCTCGGTGCCGCCATTGCGCAGGCTCACGCTGAAAGCACATTGCGTGTTGGCTTGAACGCCGACATCCGTAGCACCGAGCCTGGCGTCAACCGCGACGAGAACACCGATACCGTCATGCTGCATATTGTCGAAGGCCTGGTAGCCCATCGCGAGGACGCCACTGTCGGCCCGCTGTTGGCCAAGGAAGTTCAGGTTTCCGAGGATGGTTTGACCTATACCTTCAAGCTGCGCGAGGGGGTGCGCTTTCACAACGGCGCAATAATGAGCGCCGCCGACGTCAAGTGGACCTGGTCGCATTACCTCAACCCTCAGACGCAGTGGCGGTGCCTGGCGGAATTCGATGGTCGCGGTGGGGCGAAGATCACCGGTATCACCACGCCGGATCCACTTACCGTAGTGTTCCAGCTCGATCAGCCCAGCGGTTTGTTCCTGGCGTCCATGGCCCGTCCGGATTGTGGCGGTGGGGGCATTCTGCATCCGGATTCGGTCGCGGCGGACGGACGCTGGAAGGCACCGATCGGCACCGGCCCGTTCACGCTGGCCGACTGGAAGCCCGGCCAGTCCGTAGAGCTGGCGCGCTTCAAGGATTACAGCGCCCGTGACGATGCCGGACCGGATGGATTTACTGGCAAGAAGCAGGCCTTGGTCGACACCGTGCGTTTCATGATCATTCCCGATGCGGCTTCGGCCAAAGCGGCGTTGCTGTCAAACAACATCGACCTGCTGCCAGACGTTACCGCCAGCGACGCTCAGGAGCTTAAGGCATTGCCGGGAATTGAGGTGTCGGTCAGCCCGATCATGGCGATCTGCGGCCTGTTGTTCCAGACCAACGATCCACTGCTCAAGGATGTGCGCATCCGCCAGGCCATTGCCCATTCGCTGGATTACGGCCAGATGGTCACCGCGCTGTCCAACGGTTTGTCCGAGCCGAACAACTCGGCAATCCCGCAAACCAGCGCGTTCTACGATGCCACCGCCAAGCAGGGCTACAAGTACGACCCGCAAGAGGCGCAACGCTTGCTGAAAGAGGCGGGGTACCGCGGCCAGCCGATCAAGATGATCGTCAACAAGCGCTACCAACAGATGTTCGACATGGGCGTGCTGAGTCAAGCCATGGCCCAGGCCAGCGGACTGAACATCGAGATGGAAACCCTGGAGTGGGGGACGCAACTGGAGCGCTACCAAAGCGGCAACTACCAGATGATGTCGTTCTCCTACTCATCACGGCTGGACCCTGCGCTGGGCTTCGATTCGTTGATGGGCGACAAAACCAAGGAACCGCGCAAAGTCTGGGATAACCCGCAAGCCCAAACGTTGCTGCGAGATGCGGTGCGCCAGAGTGACACCGGCAAACGCCAAGCGTTGTTCGACCAGTTGCACCGGATGATGATCCAGGACACGCCAATGGTGATCATCTACAACGGCACCATTATCGGTGGTCTGCGTGACAGCGTACGTGGTTACCACTCCTGGCCTGTGGCCAAGCCGCGACTGTGGGGCGTCAGCCTCGCGGCCCAGTAACGCGGAGGCTGATCATGTTGCGTTTTATCCTGCAAAAACTCGGGATGGCGATACCGACCCTGTTGCTGATTTCGGTGATGGTGTTCGCGATGATTCGCCTGATCCCCGGTGACCCGGCGCTGCTGATGCTCGGCGATATGGCCGACCCACAGAGTCTGGCCGACATGCGCCGTGACCTGGGGCTCGATCACTCGGTGGTGACGCAGTTCCTGATTTGGTTCAAGGCTGTCCTGAGCGGCGACCTGGGCTTTTCCATCAGCACCAAACAGGCGGTGTTGCCGCTGATACTGGAGCGCTTCAGTGTCAGTGCAATCATCGTGCTGGTGGCTGTGTTCCTGGCCACGCTGATTGCGGTACCGGTCGGTCTGGTCGCTGCGTGGAAACAAAACAGTGCCCTGGACCTGGGGTTGGTGACCACCGCTACCTTGCTGTTGTCGATCCCCAGCTTCTGGCTCGGCCTGCTGTTGCTGCATGCCTTCGGCATCAAGCTCGGCTGGCTGCCGGTGGTGGGCTACGTGAGTTTCGCCCAGGCCCCGTGGCAGGCCATGAGTTTTCTGGTACTGCCGGTGATCACCCTGACCCTGGTGGAACTGGGTGCGATTACCCGAATGGCCCGAGCCAGCACCATTGAAGTATTGCGCCTGGAATACATCGCCCATGCCCGCGCCAAAGGCTTGTCGGAGCGGACTGTGTTGTGGCGGCACGCATTGCCCAACGCCTTTGCGCCGACCTGGACCCTGGTCGGACTGATCCTCGGCAACCTGCTGGGCGGCATCGCGGTACTGGAAACCGTGTTCACGCTGCCGGGCATCGGCCGACTGATGGTGGATGCGATTTTTGCCCGCGACTATCCGGTACTGCAGGGCTGCCTCCTGCTGATCACCTTCATCTATGTGCTGGTCAACCTTTGCGTGGATCTGCTCTACCCACTGTTCGATCCAAGGGTGAAGTTATGAGTTCGAATATTCCTTTGGCGCCATTGGTGGGGGCCGCGAGCCCACCCGTCAAGCGCCCGCGTGGCTGGCCAGCGGCCAATGCACTGATAGGTGGCGGGTTGTTGCTGGTGCTGATCGCTCTGGCATTGCTGGGGCTGGTGTGGACACCGTTCGACCCGTTGCGAATCGATCTGTTGTCGCGCCTGCAAGGCCCGTCCGTGCTGCATTGGCTGGGCACTGATGAGTTCGGTCGCGATGTGTTCAGCCGGCTGTTGATCGGCGCCCGCACCAGCCTGTGGATCAGTTTGCTGACGGTCAGTGTGGCGGTGGTCGCTGGTACGTTGATCGGCATGCTTGCCGGGTACCTGCGCGGCTGGACCGATCGTTTGCTGATGATGTTCAACGATGCGCTGCTGGCGTTCCCCGGGATTCTCATGGCCCTGGGCATCATGGCGATCATCGGTGCAAGCAAGTACGGCATCGTCCTGGCACTGGGGATCGCCTACACGCCCTCGGTGGTGCGGGTGGTGCGTGGCACGGTGTTGTCATTGCGCGAGCTGGAGTACATCGAAGCGTCGCGGGTGATCGGCAATTCGGAGCTGTACACCATGCTGCGGCATATCGCCCCAAACTGCCTGGCGCCACTGTGTGTGCTGGCGACCAGCATGTTCGGTTGGGCGTTGCTCTCGGAAAGTGCCCTGAGCTTCCTTGGCCTGGGTGTGCCACCGCCCGCGGCGACCTGGGGCAACATGCTTGCCAGTAGCCGACCCTACATCGCATCGGCCCCTTGGCTGGGGATCTTTCCGGGGCTGTTCATCTGCCTGGCGTTGTTGGCGATCAATCTGTTCGGCGATGCACTTCGTGATCGTCTCGACCCGCGGATGAGGAAATGAGCATGTCGTCCACCAATGTTTTGTTGAGCGTGGAAAACCTGAAGATCCGCGTGGGTGAGCATGGGCCGCTGGCTGTCGATGACCTGAGCTTCAGCGTCGCACCCGGTGAGATCGTGGCCCTGGTCGGTGAGTCCGGCAGCGGCAAGACCATGGCCGCTCGGGCGGCGATCGGGTTGTTGCCGTTACCGATGCAAGTCTGCGGCGGCCGCCTGGATTTCCAGGGGCGTGATCTGGTGACTGCAGGCACCGCCGGGCTGCGCGCCATTCGCGGCGCGAGTATCGGCATGGTGTTCCAGGAGCCAATGGTGTCGCTTAATCCGGCCTTGAAGATCGGCCAGCAGATGAGCGAAGCACTGGAACTGCACACTGACTTGAATGCCGGGCAGATCCGCGAGCGTTGTCTCACCATGTTGCGACGCATCGGCATCAAGGACGCCGAACGCTGCCTGGAAGCTTTCCCGCACCAGTTTTCCGGTGGCATGCGTCAGCGGATCATGCTGGCCTCGGTGATGTTGCTGCGCCCGGCGCTATTGATTGCCGATGAGCCGACGACCGCGCTCGATTGCCTGGCACAACTGGACGTCATCGAGTTGATGCTTGAACTGACCCGGGAGCAGGGCACGGCGATCCTGTTCATTAGTCATGACCTGTCTTTGGTGGCACGTTATGCGCACAAAGTGGTGGTGATGCGTCACGGCAAATCGGTGGAGCAGGGCACGATCAACGAGATTCTGTTGGCACCCAAGGCCGAGTACACCCGCCAGCTGCTCGAGGCTTTGCCACGACGTGGCGAACTGGCCGCGCTGCCGGCGAGCAACGGCCCGTTGGTGGAAGTTGATCAGGTGTGCATTGAGCATCCCGGGCCGCCATCCTTCTGGGGCAAACGCCAGTACAAACGGGTGGTGCATTGCGCCAGCCTGGCCATTGCACCAGGGGAAACGCTGGCGCTGGTCGGCGGCAGTGGCTCGGGCAAGACGACTCTTGGTCGCTCGCTGGTGGGCTTGATCAAACCCTGTGCCGGGGCGATTCGGTTCAAGGGTGTCGACATTCTCAAGGCCGCCAACCGGACCCATCGCCTGCAATGCCAGATGATTTTTCAGGACCCGTATTCTTCGCTCAATCCGCGGATGAGAATCGGCGAGATTCTCGCTGAGCCGCTGCGGCATGAACCTGGCCTGAATGCTGCCCAGCGTCGCGAGCGAGTCGCGCAGACATTGCGTGATGTGGGCCTTGGCGAGCAGTTTGTCGAACGCTTCCCACATCAACTGTCCGGTGGCCAGCGCCAGCGCGTCGCCATTGGTCGCGCCTTGGTGCGACATCCGCAACTGGTGATTGCCGACGAGCCGATCTCCGCGTTGGACATGACCATCCAGAAGCAGATTCTGGAATTGTTCGAGCGTTTGCAGGCGCAGTACGGCTTTGCCTGCCTGTTCATCTCCCATGACCTGGCAGCCGTGGAGCGAATTGCGCACCGGGTGGCGGTCATGCACCAGGGCGAAGTGGTCGAAATCGGCGCTCGCGAGCAGGTCTTCGACTATCCGCAGCATCCGTACACACGCCAGTTGTTGGCGGCGGCCAGTCCTCTGGAAAAACTCGCCGACGGCGGCTACCGATTACGCCCGGCCAGTTTTTGATTTAACACCCTGATTGCACCTCGCGCGCCAGTCCCGAAACCGGCGCGAAGGGGGAAGTCATGTCCGAAAAACAATAAGACCCACTCACTCACGATGACTGCCAGGAGCCACGCAATGAGCAACAACAGCAACCTCAACCTGATCATGACCGGTGTCAGCCTGATGGGCGGGGGCCTGTTGAGCGCCCCGGCCCAGGCCGATTTCATCAAGGACAGCAAGGCCGATCTGGAGCTGAAGAACTACTACTTCAACCGCGATTATCGTGAGGACGCCGGGCAATCCAAACGCGAAGAATGGGCGCAGGGTTTCATCCTCAATGTGAAGTCAGGGTTCACCGAGGGCACGGTGGGATTTGGCGTGGATGCGATCGGCATGCTCGGTTTGAAACTCGACTCCAGCCCCGACCGTTCCGGCTCGGGCCTGCTGTCGCGGAACAACGAAGCAGAGCCTGGAAAGCCGAGCTATGCCAAGCGTGCCCACGACGAATACTCCAAGTTGGGTGTGACCGGGAAAATGCGTATCGCCAAAAGCGAATTGCGCAGCGGTTATCTGCTGCCCGACCTGCCGACCTTGCAACCGAATACCAGCCGGTTGTTTGCGCAATCCTTCCGAGGCACGCAAGTGACATCCGCGGACATCAAGAACCTGACTCTCACGGGTGGCCAGATCAATCGGACCAAACAACGTGAGTCGACCGACTACGAAGAGATGGGTCTGACCGGTCAAAGCGGCGCCTATAAAAGTTCGGCCAAAAGTGACGAGTTCAATTTTGTCGGCGGCGATTACAAGCTCAGTCCCAACCTGACCCTGACCTACCACTTTGCGCAATTGGAAGACATCTACCAGCAACACTACGTCGGCCTGAAAAACAGCTTCGCGCTGGGTGGCGGCACGCTGAAAACCGACATCCGCTACTTCGACGCGGACAAGGCGGGTGCTGGGCTGGCAGGCAAGGTCGACAACCGCGCATTGAGTACGCGGGTTGCCTACAGCTTTAAAGGCCACAGCCTGGGCGGCGGTTATCAGGAGCAATATGGCGACACGCCCTTTACCTATGTGGATGGCACCAACACTTACCTGTTTTCCGAGTATCAGTTGAGCAATTTCTCCCAGACCAACGAGCGGGTCTGGCATGCGCGCTACGACTTTGATTTCGCGGTGTTGGGAGTTCCGGGGCTGACGTTTTCCACTCGCTGGGTCAAGGGCGATCAAGCTGAAGTCCTTGGGTTTGCTGGTGAGGGCCGCGAGTGGGAGCGGGATATCGATCTGGGCTATGTGTTTCAGTCCGGGGCGCTCAAGGGTGTTTCGCTGCGCTGGCGTAATGGGTTGAGCAAAGCCAATTACCTGCGCGACATGAACGAAAACCGGGTGATCCTCGGTTACACCGTGGCGCTTTGGTGATGCGCTGGCTGTGCACGCTGATCTCCTGCAGGAGCGAGCTTGCTCGCGATGGCGGCTTGCCAGCCCACCGGAATTTGGCCGATGTACTCGATCCCTGTGGGAGCTGGCTTGCCCGCGATGGCGGCGTATCAATCAACGGATATTTTTCAGTGGTGACGCCATCGCGAGCAAGCTCTGCGCCTACAGGGCAAATGAGTTCCGGCTCAGGCCTTATTGCGTGCAACCCCCATCTTGCTGGCCACTTCCAAATGCCGATGCAGCAGGGTCGAGGCCCATTCGTTATCACCTTGCTCCAGTGCATCAAGAATCGCCAGGTGCTCGCGGCAAGAAACTTTCACACGCTCGAGATTGCTCGCCGAATGAAACTCGGTCAGCCGACGCAAGCGGTTCTGCTGCTGGATCGCCTGAAGAATGTAGGTGTTGCCGGATGCCGCAGCGAGCAGTTCATGGAACTCGGCGTTGCATTCGAAAAACCGCTGGCCGTCGACCTGACCTTCGAGCAGTTCGAGCTGGCGTTCCCGGCAGCGCCGGAACTGCTCGGCATTGATCTTGAACGTCGGTTCCAGCAGGCCGGCGGGTTCGACCAGCATGCGGAAGCGATAACTCTCGAAGCGCGTCTGGGGACTGCTCAGGGTAGGCAGGAACATCCAGCCATGGCCGTGTTTGCGCTGCATGACGCCCTCATCGGAGAGCCGCAGCAGACAGCGGCGCAACACACTTTTACCGGCACCGTAGCGCCGCAGCAGATCGCTTTCGGAGATCTGGTCGGGCAAGACCTGATTCAGCCGGTCGTCGATCAGCCGGGTGTAAAGCTCATCTTCCTCGTTGTGCAGTTCATCGAACTGCTCCGCCAGACCGGCAGAAGTTTGCAGAGGAACGCGAAAGCCCTGTTGAGGCAAGGGCTCGATCAATTGCTGCTCGGCCAGGTAGGAAAGGGCGCTGCGGATAGGCGAGCGGGATACGCCCAATCGCTGGCTCAGTTCCACTTCCTTGAGATGGCTACCGGGTTGCAGGTCGCCGGACTGAATGGCGGAAAGGATCTGGCCGGCGACCTTGGTCTGCAGCGAGGTGAGTTGAGCCATGGCGCGTTGTCGTTCCTGTGACAGGGGAGGCAAGGATACCCGAAAAGTACAAAACGCTTCGAAGCAGCGGAAGCTGAATTATAGAGGCTTTAAATACAGGCATGCAGTGGTAGATAAATTAAAAAACGTATTATTTGATATATAAAAACATTGATTCGCAGAGAAACGGCAATTTTGAGGAAGTTAGTCATGACCTATGAACCCCTGCCCAGAGCCTTGCCTCATGAACGAGGTGTCGACCCTCAAGGGGTCGTTGACTTTATCTCGGCGGTGCAGAACGCCGGGCTTGAGCTGCACAGTTTCATGCTTTATCGCCAGGGCGCGGTGGTGGCAGAAGCCTTTTGGCGCCCGTACTCGGCGCGGCGCATGCATGTACAGCACTCGGCGACGAAGAGCTGGACCGCCACGGCCGTGGGCCTGCTGATCGACGATGGACGCTTGAAGCTAGACGACAAAGTGGTCAGCTTTTTCCCCAAGCTGTGCCCGGTCGAGATCAGTGAAAACCTCGCCGCCATGACCGTGGAAGATTTGCTGACCATGCGCACCGGCCACAAGCGGGGCATTTCCGGCGGTGACTGGCGCAACCTGAAAACCAGTTGGGTCGAAGCTTTTCTGCATGAGCCGGTAGCAGTGCCACCGGGTAAGGACTTCATCTACAGCAGTGCTTCAAGTTTCATGCTGTCGGCGATTGTTACGCAGGTCAGCGGCAAAACCATGCATGAGCTGTTGCAGGAGCGGGTTTTGGATTATCTGGGGCTGGACCGTCTGGAGTGGGATCTGGCTCCCGGCGGTTTCAATTCTGGCGGCAATGGCCTGAGCTGCACCACCGAAGATTCGTTGAAATTCGGCGTGTTGCACCTCAATCGGGGCCAGTGGCAGGGACGACAGTTGCTGTCCCCACAGTGGATCGCCGACGCCACTCGCAATCAGGTCGAAGAGGTGTGGATGGGGGAATTCGACGGCAAGCAGTATCTGCCGCGCAGTCATGACCGCAACACTGAGGCGCGACAGGACGGCTATGGCTATCAATGGTGGATGACCGAGCAAGGCGGATATTACGCCTCGGGTGTATTCGGCCAGTACTGCATGGTGCTGCCGGACCAGGACACGGTGATCGTCTTAACCTGCGGTTTGCGCCTGGGCGAACGACGCTTGAAAGCAGCGATCTGGGACCATTTGTTCCCGGCGTTGGGCCGTGCGGCCACCGATCCGCATTCCACCCAAACGCAACTCGACGAGCTGATCGACACCTTGTGCCTGCCAACCCTGCAAGGCTTGAGTGAATCGCCCTGCGCCACCCACCTGCAAGGTCGCTTCGCCGTGGCGCCAAATGAGGACGGAGTGCTGGAGCTGGGCTTCGACTTTCGCGATGACTATTGCGATTTCACCCTCGTTGATCATCGCGGACAGCACCGCTTGCGAGTCGGCCTGCGCCAGCCGGTAGAGTCGCAAACCAGCATCACCGGCAATTATCTGCATCATCAATACCAACCGGAACAGACCCCGGTCATCGCCCACGGACGCTGGAACGAGCAAGGCGAATTGCGGATGGACTGGCGCTTTGTCGAAACCGCTTTCGGCGACCACGTCTGCTGTCGCCTGGAGCACGGCCACTTGCTGTTCGATCGCGGCGTTAACACCAATGCCGGATCGATGCAGCGCTCGACACTGACCGGCACCCGGATCTGACCCCCTGATTAATTGGATGGAGCACAGTAGATGAACCCGATTTCGACTTCCGCGCTGTGGGCGCCCTTTACCCCGATGCGTCAGTTCAATCGCCAGCCGACGCTGTTCGAGAGCGCCGAGGGTATGCATTACACCACCACCGACGGCCACCGCGTACTCGACGCCATGGCCGGACTCTGGTGCGTCAACGCCGGTCACGGACAGGCACGAATCGTCGACGCGATCCGCGAGGTGGCGGGGCGTCTGGATTTCGTATCCTCGTTCAAGATGAGCCACCCGGCAGCCCTCGCCATGGCTGACAAATTGGTGGCGATTGCTCCGGCGGGACTCGACAAGGTGTTCTTCACCAACTCAGGTTCCGAAGCCGTCGACACTGCCTTGAAAATTGCCCGCGCCTATCATCAGGCCCGTGGCGACAGTCGCCGGACCAAACTGATCGGCCGAGCCAAGGGCTATCACGGCATGGGCTTTGGTGGGTTATCGGTGTCCGGTATCGGTCGGCAGAAACGTGATTTCGGACCATTGCTTGGCGACGTTGCACACCTGCCGCTGCCGTATGACGCCGGCCTGCGCTTCAGCGCCGGCCAGCCAGAACAGGGCGCGCATTATGCCGATGCATTGCTGCAACTGCTGGAGGTGCACGACCCTTCGACGGTGGCGGCGGTCATCGTAGAACCGGTGACCGGTTCTGGTGGCGTCTATGCGCCGCCCCTGGGTTACTTGCAGAAGCTGCGCGAGATTTGCGATCGCCACGGCGTGTTGCTGATTTTCGATGAAGTGATTACCGGTTTCGGTCGGTTGGGGCACTCGTTCGCCGCCCAGACATTCGCAGTGACGCCGGACCTGATGACCCTCGCCAAGGGCTTGACCAACGGCGCCGTGCCCATGGGGGCCGTGCTGGTCAGCGGTTCGGTGTATGACGCGTTCATGACCGGCCCCGAGCAAGCCATCGAATTCATGCATGGCTACACCTATTCGGCCCATCCGCTGGCGTGCGCAGCGGGACTGGCGACCCTCGCTGTGCATGAGGAATTGGGCATCAACGCTCACGTCCGACAAGTTGCTCCCGTCTGGCAGAAAACAGCGCTGGCGTTGCGTGAGCAACCGTCGGTGCAGGACATTCGGGCCATCGGTCTGCTGTGCGCCGTCGAGCTGAGATCCCGCGAGGGCGCGCCAGGTGCCCGGGCTGCGGAAGTCGCGCAGCGCTGCTTCGACGCCGGGCTGCTGGTGCGCGCCTCGGGCGAGAACATCGTGCTGTCGCCACCGCTGATCATCAGCGAAGAACAGATTGCGCTGATCTTCGACACCTTGCAGCGGGTACTCGATCAAGTCGCCTGAGGAGGCCCGATGAATTACCTCGATTTCTACATTGATGGCGAGTGGGTCAAGCCCCTGGCGGGCGAATCCATGGTGGTGATCGACCCGACCACCGAGCGTTCCATCGGCGCGATCACGCTCGGCACTCGTTCCGACCTCGACCGGGCTGTGGCGGCGGCAAGACGCGCATTTGCGCAGTACGCACAATGGTCGCGGGAGGAACGCCTGGACCTGCTGGGTGCGATCATCGAAGGTTATCGACAACATAGCGAAGCGCTGGTCGAACTGGTGCACCGGGAGATGGGCGCGCCATTGTCACTGGCGCGCAATGCACACGTGCCTGCGGGGCTTGGTCACTTGCAGCGGGCCTTCGAAGTGCTGCGTAGCTATGAGTTCGACCGCCATCACGGCACGACACTGATCAGCCGTGAGCCGATTGGCGTCTGCGGATTGATCACCCCCTGGAACTGGCCGCTCAATCAACTGACCTGCAAGCTCGCACCGGCTCTTGCCGCCGGTTGCACCATGGTGCTCAAACCAAGCGAAAAAGCTCCGCTGTCTGCCATGTTGCTGGCCGACATTCTTCACCGTGCCGGCGTGCCCAAGGGCGTGTTCAACCTGGTCAATGGCGATGGCCCGACGATCGGCGATGGGATCGCCCGGCATCCGCAAATCGATATGGTTTCGTTCACCGGTTCTACAGCTGCGGGCATTGCCGTGGCCAAGTCCGCTGCCGATACGGTAAAGCGTGTATCCCAGGAGTTGGGCGGCAAGTCGGCCAACCTGATCCTCGCCGATGCCGATATCGAGACGGCGGTGCGCCACGCTGTGAGCAGTTGTTTTCGCAACAGCGGTCAGTCCTGCAATGCGCCGACCCGTCTGTTGATACCTCGGTCAATGCAGGCGCAGGCCATCGAGATCGCCCGGTCCGTTGCCGCGCAGATCTGTTTCGATGACAGTCAGCCGGCCAGCGCCATGGGGCCACTGGCGAATGTCGCGCAATTCGAACGGGTCCAGGCTCTGATCGGTGCCGCCATCGATCAAGGAGCACACTTGGTATGCGGTGGCACAGGGCGTCCCGACGGTGTGTCGTTGGGGTATTACGTCCGGCCGACGGTGTTTGCCGACGTCCACCCGGATATGCCGATTGCCCGGGAGGAAGTGTTCGGACCCGTATTGGTGATCATCGCGTATGACACCGAAGACCAAGCCGTCGCGATCGCCAATGACAGCCCTTATGGACTTTCGGGATACGTCACGTCGGGTTCGCTTGAGCGCGCTCGTGCAGTGGCGCGACGCTTGCGCACGGGCATGGTCCACCTCAATGGCAGCAAGGCGGACAACGGCGCGCCGTTCGGCGGCTATAAACAGTCGGGCAATGGTCGTGAATGGGGCGTGTTCGGGTTGGAGGATTACCTGGAAGTGAAGTCGATGTTTGGGTATGGGTCGGGCGCCTGAATGTTTCGGTGGTTAACAGCGCCGTCATCGCGGGCGAGCCCGCTCCCACAAGGTCTTGTGGTTGCCGCATGATTTAGGCACGCCGCAAAACCCTGTGGGAGCTGGCTTGCCAGCGAAGAGACCGGCACATTCAGCATTGATGGCACTTGAGCCGCCGCCATCGCGGGCAAGTTGAATGCGCCAGGTCAGGCAGCACACCTTTTCGGCTCACAGATACTTATCCGTCACCGCCCCCTCCGAAGCGCTGGACACGGTCTTCGCATATTTGGCCAACACCCCGCGCTTGTACTTCGATTCCGGCCGCACCCAGCGCGACTTGCGCTCGGCCAGCTCAGCCTCGGACACATCCAGCGTAAGCTGCCGTGTTTCGGCGTCGATGGTGATTTTGTCGCCATTCTCGATCAACGCAATCGGGCCGCCCTCAAAGGCCTCCGGCGTGATATGCCCGACCACGAAACCATGGGAACCCCCGGAAAAACGACCATCGGTGATCAACGCCACATCCTTGCCCAGACCCTTGCCCATCACCGCCGACGTTGGCGAGAGCATTTCGCGCATACCCGGCCCGCCCTTGGGCCCTTCGTAGCGGATCACGATCACTTCGCCGGGCTGCACTTCGCCGCTGAGAATGCCAGCCAGCGCACCTTCTTCACCGTGGTAGACCCGGGCCGTGCCTTCAAAGCGCAGGCCTTCCTTGCCGGTGATCTTGGCGACCGCGCCGGTCGGCGAGAGGTTGCCGTGCAACACCACCAGGTGCGAATCCTTTTTGATCGGCCGGTCGAAGGGCAGGATCACGTCCTGGCCTTCGGGATAGTCGGGCACGTTCTCCAGGTTTTGCGCGAGGGTCTTGCCAGTGACGGTCATGACATCGCCGTGCAGCATGCCGGCCGCGAGCATGCGTTTCATCAGGGGCTGAATGCCGCCGATGGCCACCAGCTCGCTCATCATGTATTTGCCGCTGGGGCGCAGGTCGGCGACCACCGGGGAAATCTTGCCCAGCTCGATGAAATCGTCCAGGGTCAACTCGACATCCACTGCATTGGCCATGGCCAGCAAATGCAGCACCGCATTGGTCGAGCCGGCGAGGGCGATCACCACGCGGATGGCGTTTTCAAAAGCCTTGCGCGTCATGATGTCCCGCGGTTTCAAATCGAGCTTGAGCAGTTCCATGACTTGCTGGCCGGCGCGGAAACTGTCTGAGGCCTTATCGCCGCCGACGGCGTCCTGGGAGCTCGAGCCCGGCAGGCTCATGCCCAGCGCTTCGATAGCCGAGGCCATGGTGTTGGCGGTGTACATGCCGCCGCAGGAACCGGGGCCGGGGATCGCCACTTCTTCGATCTGCTTGACCTGGATTTCATTGATGTCGCCGCGGGCATGCTGACCGACGGCCTCGAACACGGAAATGATGTCGGTGTGGCCGGCACCGGGGCGGATGGTGCCACCATAGACAAAGATCGACGGCCGATTGAGCCGCGCCATGCCGATCAGGCAGCCCGGCATGTTTTTGTCGCAGCCGCCCACGGTCACCAATCCGTCGAAGCCTTCGCAACCGACCACGACCTCGATGGAATCGGCAATGACCTCGCGGGATACCAGCGAGTACTTCATGCCTTCCGTGCCGTTGGCGATGCCGTCGGAGATAGTGATGGTGTTGAAAATCACGCCTTTGGCGCCGGCGGCGTTTGCGCCTTTTTCCACTTCCAGCGCCAGCTTGTCGATGTGCATGTTGCACGGCGTGACCATCGCCCAGGTCGAGGCAATGCCGACCTGCGGCTTGTTGAAGTCGTCATCGGTGAAACCCACCGCGCGCAGCATGGCCCGGGCGGGTGCTGCTTCGACGCCATCGATCACTTGGGAGGAGTACTTGCGCAGATAGTCTGTATCGCTCATGACAATGCATCCTTTGAGGCAAACAGCATCAGTATAGAGGTCCCGCCGCGTCGAACCGGACTCACGAGTCGGGAACAGACGCGCGGGTTAGCCTTGTCGTGATATTCTTGGCGCAACTTGGTTTGACCTATTCAGTTTTCCTGTCCATGAGACGGGCGAACAGAATCACTGTCGCTCAAGTAGCTGAAGCCAAAAAAGATAAGAAGTCAGTTCAGTAGGGACATATAACGGGGGTCGATGCACAGACATCGGCCTTGTGTGCCCACCCGGTAGTCCTGCTGTGCCGCACCCATGATCTGCCGTGAAACATGGGCTGTGAGCGCGAGGATGGAAGGGCGGATGGCGTTTTATCATAGGTGCTACAGATGTTTAAAAAAGTGAACACAGCCCTGCTGGGGTTGGCTCTGTCGTTGGGGATGACGACGGCTCAGGCCGAAGAAGCCAAGAAAGTCGATGTGCTGCTGATTGGCGGCGGCATCATGAGCGCGACCCTGGGTGTGTGGCTCAATGAGCTGGAACCTGGCATGTCGATGGAAATGGTCGAACGCCTCGACGGTGTCGCCCAGGAAAGCTCCAACGGCTGGAACAACGCCGGTACCGGCCACTCCGCCCTGGCTGAGCTGAACTACACCCCGGAAGACGACAAGGGCAACGTGTCGATTCCCAAGGCCGTTGAAATCAACGAAGCCTTCCAGATTTCCCGTCAATTCTGGGCCTGGCAGGTTCAGCAAGGCGTGTTGAAGAATCCGCGTTCGTTCATCAACTCCACGCCGCACATGAGTTTCGTGTGGGGCGATGACAACATCAAGTTCCTGAAAAAACGCTACGAAGCCCTGCAAGCGAGCCCGCTGTTCGCCGGCATGCAGTACTCCGAAG